>JALGUK010000026.1 GCA_029820875.1 Candidatus Zipacnadia bacterium | reverse complement strand
GCTGACCCTCGGCCCAAGGCCAGCAGAAAAAGGTTGAAAAACAGCGCCCGCTGCGGCTCAGTGGTGAACTTGTCCTCCAGTAGCAGGCGCCCCTCCTGGGCCTGCCGCGCCCACGCGAGGTATGCATTGGGGTCATCGGGGTTGTGCACATAGCCCATGAAATGCCAGCCCGGGGGTGTAATCAGGATGCCGAAAAGATAAGGCAGGCAGGTCACCAACATGACGGCGGCGGACCACAAGACCACCTGCTTGATTTCGGTGCGGGTGACGCTCCCCATCATGTCCCCTCATGCAAGCTAATGCTACGCGAATCCAGCTTGAGCATCGCCCGGCCGCGGACCATGAGCAACATAGCCAGTCGAGCCGCACCAAGAGCCGCGCAAATGCCCAAGCCCGCCAATGCGAGGAATAGACCAACCTTGAAGCTGCTTGGCATATACACGAACTGGACCCGGCATTGTCCCGGAGGCACCTGCACGCGCCGGAAAAGCCCATCGTGACGAGCAACCTCAGTCAGCCGGCCGTTCACGGTCGCCTTCCAACCCGGGTACCATGTGTCAGTCAGCACAAGGCTCGGACCGCTCGCATTACCTTTGACCTCGACTGTGTCGGCCGTCCATCGCAGCGTAAACCGTTCGGGAGGGGGCCCGGCATGAGGCGCTGTATCAGGGCTGAGAGTATAGGCCCGGGGCCAGGCGTTTCGATTCCGGTAAATGTTGACGATTCCATTGGAATCCTCGAGCACCCATCTGTCCCCATCGAGTTGTCGGAGGGTCATCACATACTTACAGCCGACTTCGTCCAGAAGGGGTGAATCCAGGTTGTGCAGCAGGACCATGTTCCCATTGGCCAGCGGGCTTGGATCCCGGCCCTCGAGCTTGGCCAGGAAACGCTTTGTGGCGGCCGGGAAGAGGGAGTCGTAGCCTTGCACATCATGCAGCTTGTACACCATCGGCCCGTTCGGCGGCAGAACGGCTACAGGCCGCACCAGCAGGGGCCATGTCTCCGTAACCGCGAGAATCCTCGAGCCATCTGCTGCGTCCTCGAGTCTGCAGAGCAAGCTGGCATCCGGGTAAACATCGTCTCGCGGTCCGGTGGGGTTGAACTTCATCCCGAAGTGAAAGAGGTCCAGCACTATGATAACGACCAACAATGCCGCAATGGCCCAGGCCTGGCCCTCCCCGCGCCTTGTCCTAATGATTCCGGCAATCCGGTCAAGCCCAAGCCCCGCCAGTACGGCCAGGCCGAGGTTGTACACGCAGAAGATACGGGACGCCGCAAGAAACGCCCCGACGGTCAAACCCCCGAAGAAGTACGTCGCGGACCGCCGACACAAGAGGAGGGCGGCTCCGGCCAGAAGCAACGTCAGTAGTCCGCCGTAGGCGCAATGCTCGCCGTAGCTGTAAGTCCCGGCGAAGTCCCCGTCCGCGGGGTTGCCCATCGCATCAGGCGACAGGAGCAGTACCCACTGGTCGGGCGTGAATGCACGCTGCCGATGGAAGCGGAACTGGTCCATAGTGGGTTTGCCGATGCCCCGGCTGCTTATACGCGCAAGTTCGTAGGTCGGGAGCATCTGCGGGGCCGCGAGCAAAGCCCCAATCGCCAGCGCTCCAAGGCACCGCAACAGGAACGCGCCCGGAGCTGCAAATGTACGTCGCTGAAAAGAGATGATGAACAGAGACAACATCGCCATGCCCAAGACCAGCATCACATAGGCGGTTATCTGCAGGTGACCGGCGAGGAACGCGAGGCCGATTACCACCCCCAATACCACCGTCCACAAAGCCCCTTCCCTGCGGCGCACACGAAGCAGGCAGGCCAGGCCCGCAGGCAGCCACACCGCGACACAAATGAACGTCGGCAGCTCGCACATTCCCACCATAAAGCCAGAGAACATGAAGGCCACCGCCGCGGCAAGGGCCCCGACGGCGCCTGCTCCAAGCTCCCGGAGAAGCCAGTACGTAAATAGTCCGCCCAACAAGAAATGCAACCATGCAGACCAGCCGAATGCAACGGCAGGCTCCATCAATGCGAAGAGCCAGTTGGGCGGGTATAGTACCGCCGACTGGCCGTTGGCGAGGAAAGGCGTTCCCATCAGTTCGCGCGGGTTCCACAGGGGTATCTCCCCGGCATGCAGGCGCTCGCCGAGGAACGCCCGCCAAGGGTAGTACTGGGCGAGGGCGTCCCATGCAAGTGCATCCCACTGCCGGAGGGTCTCAGGGGGGCCCAGTTCGGCGAGCCACGGCTGGAACGCGCGGAGTTGGTCGGTGGGAAGCAGCACCTGTCCGCCGAAGAGGACCGTGTGGAAAAAAATTGCGGCCAATATCGCCAGCAGCGCAGGCGGCGCCATGCCCCAAAGAAACCTGCGGAGGCGCATTCTGTCACCTCCAGCGGAGCAGCCGGTCAACGACTAAATGTTTCCTCCGATATTGCCGCCTACCGCGTGGATAATGACTCCTATACAAATCAGAGCCAAGCCAACGATGGAGATGATAGTCACACGTTCTCCCAAAAGCCGCCAGCCGAGGAATACGACGATGACGTAGGTCAGTGCGATAAAGGGATAGGCATAGCTTAGGTTGCTCATTGACAGGACCTTCAGCCATATCAATGCGCTCAGCCCATACAGGACGAAACCCAACAGCACATGCCACTCTGTAAACGCCCCTGCCAATCGAAAGATGCTGTTGAGGTTCCCGTAAAGTTGAACGCCCCGCTTCAGAGCGACCTGACCGGCAGCCCCGAGGGCAACGGCTATCAAAATGAGGGGAATCACCTGCTGCTTCATAGTCAGCACTCCATACTCTCACGTGGCCAGCACCTCGGTGCTACGTTGCCGCTGTGGGCTTGACGGCGGCTTTAGCGTAAGGCACATACCGGGATAGACATTGTGCCAGCACTCGTCAGCAAACAACGGCCCGGGCCGTCCCGTCGCACTGTCTCGACCCGGGCCACTGACTCCTCGCCACTATGCCCATAGGGCAACTCAGCGCCCCTATGCTGTCACAAGCTCCTTGGCCTTGTCCACGGCCGAGGCGGCATCGGGTGCATATCCGTCGGCACCGATCTCATCTGCATAGTTCTGGGTGACGGGTGCGCCCCCTATCATGACCTTAATCTTGTCCCGCAAGCCCGCCTCCTCGAGCGCCTTTATCGTGTCAGCCATGGCCGGCATCGTGGTGGTAAGCAACGCCGACATCGCTATAATACTGCAATTCTCGCTCTGCGCAGTTTCTACGAACTTCTCAGCGGGCACGTCCACGCCGAGGTCGTAGATGTCAAAGCCCGCGCCCTCAAGCATCATCTGCACGAGGTTCTTGCCAATGTCGTGCAGGTCACCTTTAACTGTGCCGAGGGCAACACGACCGATTGGCTCAACGCCCGTCTCGGTCAAAAGCGGCTTGACCAAGTCCATCCCCGCATGCATGGCTCGAGCCGCAATGAGCACTTCCGGCACATAGAACTCGTTGTTCTTGAATTTCTCTCCCACCACGTTCATCCCCGCTATCAGACCCTCGTTAATAATGGTCTCGGGGCCTACACCTTCATCCAAAGCCTGTTGCGTCAGTTCCTTCACCTTATCCCGGTTCCCTGAGATGAGAAATTCAGCCAAAGCATTCAAATCAGCCATGAGCTGACCTCCTGAAATATGCTGCCAATACTAAAGGCATCTTGTAGCAATCCGAAGTTTTCAGTGCAGCGTTCTCTCAGTTCGGCTCGGCGTACAAATGTGGAAGTATCTTCGCCGGGACCATCACCCCTTGTCCGAGGTAGCATTTCCGCGCAACTATTCCCATCTATTTCAGAAGTAGGAAAGCTGCTTGCGTGCCTCGTCGTTCTCAGGATCCAGCTCCAAAACCCGAGTCATGGATGCCTTGCCCTCGTCGAACATGCCCAACATCATATAGGTTTTGCCGAGGTCCAGCTCATACTTGGCCTGTTGCGGCTCCAATTCGACCGCCTTCTTCAACTCTTCGAGGCCCTCGTCGAACATCCCTGTATAGACAAGAGCAAGACCCAGGCCATGCCTCGCTGCAGCGCAGTCCTCGTGAGCCTCGAGGATCTCTTTATAAACCGCAATAGCGGCCTCATAATCGCCGTTGACCCTTTGTTCGTCAGCGGCCTCAAGCATTTCCTCTACAGACGCGTCCTGGGACAAGGCAGCAGCCCTCCCCAGTTCAATTAGCTAAGCCGCTCGCCGATGTCAATCCGCCGGCCCCGTGCAAATGCGGCCGACGACATCGGGGATTTGCCGGGCGGCTGAACGCGTATCAGCCTCAGCACGCCGTCGCCTGTCTGTACTGCGATTCCCTTGTCCCAATCGAGTTCCACGACCTCGCCAAGGCTTCCTTCCTTGCCGGAAAAACTTTTGTCAGCACGCGCTTCCAGTATGCGCAGGCGCTCTCCGCGGAACATTCCGAATGCGACGGGCCACGGGTTCAACCCGCGCACGAAATTGGCAATGCGCTCGGCTGAGTCGGCCCAATTGATGGCTCCGTCGGCCTTCGTCAGTGCCGGAGCATAGGTCGCCGCCGACTCGTCCTGAGGAATGCGGGGCGCCTTGTCCTGTGCGACAAGCTCCAGTGCTCTCCGCAGTGTGATTACGCCCTCCCCGGTCAGCTTTACCACCAACTCGCCGGCCGTCTCATGGGGAGCAATTGGGACCTGATGCTGCAAAATGATGTCTCCGGCGTCCATTTGCTCCGACATGAAAATCACCGACACTCCCGTGACCGTCTCCCCCTGGATAACCGCATGGTTCACAGGCGCCGCGCCCCGGTACTTCGGCAGGAGAGAATAATGAACATTTATGCAACCCTTCGGCGGAAGATTCAATATCTCCTTGCCGAGAATCCGCCCATACGCAACGACCACAAAAACATCCGCCTGCAGTTCACGCAATTCAGCGACAAACTCGGCGTCATTAGGTTCCTCGGGCTGCAGAGCAGGCAAGCCGCACTCAAGGGCGACAAGCTTAGTCGGCGGCGGTGTCAGTTTCCGACCTCGCCCCCGGGGCCGATCGGGTCGGCAAACCACCGCTGCTACATCATGCCCCTGGCTCTGCAGGTCACGGATATAGTCACAAGCGAATTCTGGCGTCCCCCAGAACACGATTCTCAATGGCAGACTCCCGCCGTCCGTAAAGGCGTTCCAGCTCTGCTAATGCATTGGCAAGCGTTGTCGGCTCCATTCGATAGCCGTCCTCTGCTTCCTCGTCCGGCACGAGCCAGCAGAGAGTATCCTCATCAACGCGATCTACGAAGAGCTTGCCGTCGAGGTGATCTATCTCGTGCTGGAAGACACGTGCGAGCAGGCCCTCAGCCTCGATATTTATGCGCTTCCCAGTTCGGTTCAGTCCTGTGACTGTCACCTGTTCCGCCCGTGGGACATCCCCTCGAAGACCCGGCAGAGACAGGCACCCCTCCATGCCTGTCTGGCGCCCCGCCCGGCCGACGATTTTCGGATTCACCAAGGCGAACTTTCGTTCATCGTCGCGGGCGACAATCACTCGAACCGACTGGCTGACCTGCGGAGCAGCCAGGCCCAGGCCAGGCTCTGCAATCATTGTCTCCATCATGTCGTCAATGAGCTGTTGCACCCGCGCATCAACGTTCTTGACTGCTTTCGCCTTTTTTCGAAGCACCTTTGCAGGATACTTCACAACATCTAATACCGCCATTGTTCCCCTCCACAAGGGCCTCAGAGATATCCAACGTCACATCATCGAAATCGGATCCACATCAACGGTTATCTTGGCCCGCTGCGTGGACGTAAGTTTTCCCAGCGCCCTCTTCACGACTGCAAGCAGCGTGTCAGCATCTGCGCCCTTGAGAAGCAAATGCTGGCGGAACATGCGCCTGAGCCTCGCTAAAGGCGCTGCGGCCGGTCCAAGAATCTGGACTTCCCCGTTTAACTGCTCCACATCGCCGCGTAGAATGTCGGCCAGCTCCGCAATCAGCTCCTCGGTCGGAGCCTTATACCGGCCCGTAGCAATCAGCCGGATGAGGTGGCCGAAGGGCGGATATCCGAGAGCACGGCGGAACTCGATTTCCTCTTGATAGAACAATTTGTAATCATGATTCTTCGCCGCGGCGATTGCATAATGGTCCGGTTCAACCGTTTGCACGATTACACGCCCGTCGCCGGCTCTACCTGCGCGCCCGCTGACCTGGGTCAATATCTGGAATGTACGCTCGGCGGCACGGAAATCGGGAAAGTTCAGCGACGTATCGGCATGAATGACCCCGACGAGCGACACCCCCGGAAAGTCCAGTCCCTTGGCGACCATCTGAGTGCCGACCAATATATCGGTTTTACGGTCGGCGAAGTCCTGCAGGAGCCGCACATACGCTCCCTTTCGCGATGTTGTGTCACGGTCAAGGCGAGCCACCCTCGCCTGCGGGAACTCCTTTGCAATGATATCCTCGACCCGCTCAGTCCCCGTGCCCAGGTAGCCTATGTCGGTCCCGCCGCACTCCTCGCACACGTCCGGAGGCTTTCGTGTGAACTCGCAATGATGGCAGCGCAGGTCGCCCTCGCGCCGGTGGTAAGTCAGCGACACCCCGCAGTTCGGGCAGCGCAACGCCTTCCCGCAATCCCAGCATAGTACAAATGTCGAAAACCCCCTACGGTTAAGGAACAACAATACCTGCTTCCCCTCAGCAAGGGCCTCGCCAATTGCCTGCAAAAGTGCCCGGCTGAGCGGCGAATCATTGCCGGCTTTATGCTCCTGCCGGAGGTCCACCAGCTCGACGGGCGGAAGCGGGAAGGAGTCAATCCGTTCGGGAAGCTCCACAAGCGCAAACTCACCGGACTGCGCCCGTTGATAGGTCTCCAGGCTCGGCGTGGCGCTTCCAAGTATGACGGCTGCGCCCTCCAGCTTCGCCCTCGCAAGCGCCACATCGCGGGCGTGATAGCGCGGCTCGCTCTCCTGTTTATACGCCGGCTCATGCTCCTCGTCAACCACGATAAGGCCAAGCCTCAACAGCGGCGCAAAGATCGCCGAGCGTGCCCCTATCACCACATCAGCCAGCCCTTCGCGGACGCGCCGCCACTCGTCATATCTCTCCCCGGCCGAAAGGTGACTATGAAGAAGCGCTGTACGCCCCTTGAATCGTGCCTCGAAGCGCCCGACTATCTGGGGTGTGAGCGCAATTTCGGGGACGATTACAATGGCCTGCAGCCCCCGCTCGAGGGCGGACTGGATTGCCTGCAGGTACACCTCGGTCTTGCCGCTTGAGGTGATACCGTGCAGGAGCACGACACGCGGTGGCTTCCCATCGAGCGCCGCCTGGACTTTTTCGAGTGCGGCCAATTGTGCACAGGTCGGCCTGAGCGGTTTAGCGGGCGCTCCCGAGAGCCCCCAGGCGGGGGTTCGCAGCACTTCGCGCCGAATCCGACGGACGAGCCGACGCTGCTCAAGGGCGCTAACTGTCGCATGTGATGCACCGGTGCGTCTCCTCAACTCCGCCTCAGTCATCGCCTCGCCGACATTCCTAAGAAGCTCAAGAACGGCCCGCTGCCGGTGTGCCCGCTTCGGGAGGGCCTCGAGAGCCTCCTTGAATTCGTTGTCTTCGACCTCCAGCTCCACCGCGGTTTCATAGTATGTACTAACCGGCGGTGCCTGGATGGTCGTCTGGTCGAGGATGAGGCCCCTCTCGGCAAGATTCCGCAATGCGCCTGCGACGTCCCTTCCCTTCAGACGCCGCCGCAGAACATAATAGGACGCTTGTCCGCCCCTGTCCAGTATCTCGCGCAAGACGCGGGCCTGGCGCGGGGCTGTCTTCTCCAGCCCTGCCAATGCCTCGGCGGCGCCCGGGGCCGCCTTCAGGTAGCGTGCCGACCTCTTCAGCGCTCCGGGGGGCAGCAAGCACTTGACCGCCGGGAGCAAGTCGCACGCGTAATGATGCGCCACCCATTTAGCAAGCTGTAGGAGCCGATTGTCAAAGAGCGGCTGCGGGCTTAGAACACTTACGACATCCCGGGTCCGAAACGGTGGAGGCTCGTCCGATACGCCCACCACATACCCGGGCACCCGCTGCTTCAGAAGTGGAACCAAAACGGCGCTCCCTACCGCCACGACATCCGCAAGCTGCGGCGGGACACGGTAGGTCAGCGGCTCCGCCGGGCCACCCCCAGCACGGTCCACAAGCACCTCGACGAACGTCGTTGCAGCCCACCCCTCAGGTTTCGTCAGATTCCCGCCGCTTCACGGAGCGAATCCACCATGTCGGTGCGCTCCCACGTGAATTCCGGCTCTGAGCGCCCGAAGTGGCCGTATGCCGCGGTTTGGGTGTATATCGGGCGACATAGGTCAAGCCTCTCGATGATGGCCCGGGGCCGAAAGTCGAAGCGGTCCTTGATAATCTGCAGGAGACGTTCCTGGGGGATTTTCTCGGTCCCGAAGCAGTCCACGGCGACTGACTGCGGCTCGGCGATGCCGATGGTGTAAGACAACTGGAGCTCACATTTGTCCGCGAGGCCGGCCGCGACTACGTTCTTGGTCACATACCGCGCCATGTAGCTGGCAGACCGGTCCACCTTTGAAGGGTCCTTGCCGGAGAAGCATCCGCCGCCATGGCGGGCTATGCCGCCGTAAGTATCCACGATAATTTTGCGTCCTGTCAGGCCGGTATCAGCCTGGGGGCCACCGACGACGAACTTGCCCGTACCGTTGACGATGACAGTTGTATCTTGATACAGCTCCGGAGGGATCGTCGGGCGAATAACCTTCTCCTCGATGTCCGCTCGAATCTCCTCCAGTGGAACCCCGTCCTTGTGCTGGGCCGCCATCGTGATTCGGGCCACCCGGACCGGTTTGCCGTCCCGGTACTCCACCGTCACCTGGCTCTTTCCGTCGGGCCGGAGGTAGCCAAGGATGTGATTCTTGCGCACTTCGGCCAGGCGCCGCGCGAGCTTGTGGGCGAGCATAATCGGCATCGGCATCAATTCGTCCGTCTCTTTCGTGGCGAATCCGTACATCATGCCCTGGTCGCCGGCGCCCTGCTGCAGAGGGTCATCGCGATTGACACCCTGCGCAATGTCCGGCGACTGCTCCTGGATGGCGGTCAATACTCCGACCGTGTCGCCGTCGAACCCGTACTTTGCCCGTGTGTATCCCACATCCTTGATGGTGCTGCGCACTACCTGGGGAATATCAACATAGGTCCGGGTTGTAATCTCTCCCGCCACAATGCACAAGCCGGTGCTAAGGAGCGTTTCACAGGCGACATGAGCCTCCGGATCACCGGCCAGGATGGCATCAAGGATAGCATCTGAAATCCGGTCCGCCACTTTGTCCGGATGCCCCTCCGTGACGGACTCCGAGGTAATGAGGTAGCAATCGCTTGCCAAGTTAGACATTCCTCCTCCAAACGAAGCATTTAGGCGGCTCAGCCCGATGGTCCACGACGCTCCGCAAGTATCCGCCCGACGTGGTCCAGGATGTAATCGGCCACCAGGCGCTTGTGCATCCGCGGCAGGGCAATAGCCTCGCCGTCGCGTGGTATCAACGTGACGACATTCGTCTCGCTTTCAAAGCCCGCACCGTTCTGAGTGACGTCATTAGCGACGACCAAGTCCAGGTTCTTGGCCGCGAGCTTGCTTCTGGCGTTCTCAATAAGGTCTTCGGTCTCGGCCGCGAAACCGACGAGTATCCGAGCGCCCTTGCGCCGCCCAAGCTCGGCCAGGATATCCGGCGTAGGCTTCAGTTCCAAGTTGAGCGTATCAACGCCGGCCTTCTTGAGCTTGCTGTCGGAACTGTGCGCCGGCGCGAAATCCGCGGGTGCACCGGCGGCGATGACGACATCGGCTTGCTGGAACGCCTCAATCACCGCATCGTGCATTTGCTGGGTTGTTGTGACCGGCACGATCTCGGCGTCCAACGGAGCAAGCACAGGCACAGGGCCTGATATGAGAGTTACCCGCGCCCCCCTGCGAACGGCCGCCTCGGCGATTGCATGCCCCATCCGGCCGCTCGACGCGTTGGAGATGAAGCGCACCGGGTCTATCGGCTCTCGCGTGGGGCCGGAAGTAACCACGATCCCAACCCCGGCCAGATCGCTCTTCTTTTCCAGCAGCCTTTCGATGGCCGCGATAATCTCCTCGATGGGTGCAAGGCGACCTTGGCCCTCTTCACCACAAGCGAGGTGACCGGCCTCAGGCTCGACAATGACGTGCCCCATCTCCTTGAGCCGCTGCAGGTTGGCCTGCGTGGCCGGGTTGGCGAGCATCCGGAAGTTCATCGCCGGTGCGAAGATAATCGGCGGGCCGATGGTGCAGATTGCTGTCGAGAGCGCATCGTCTGCGATGCCGACAGCGGCCTTGGCCAGTATGTTCGCGGTGGCAGGCGCTACGACAAACGCGTCCGAGTCCTCGGCAAGAGAGATGTGCTCGTAACGGTGCTCAGCGGTCTCATCCCAAAGGCTTGTGACCACCCTATATCCCGACAATGACTCGAAGGTCAGCGGGGCGACCAGTCGCGTTGCGTTTTCAGTCATAATCACACGGACATCCGCGCCTCTCTGGCATAGCTTGCTCGTCAAGTCAGCGGCCTTGTAAGCAGCGATGCTCCCAGTAACTCCCAGGACCACGACCTTCCCCGAAACCGGCGACTTGTCTGCACCATCGCTCATGCCAGGTCACGCTCGCATTCGGCTAAAATGCGCTCGCGAAGTGCCTGCCAATCTGTCCGTGTTAGTCGGCACCTCTCGCCTATGAAGATGGCCTTAAGCTCATCGGCTGCGTGTTCAACTGAGTCATTGACCACCAGAAAGTCGTAGCGATTCATGTTGGCAAGCTCCCGCCTTGCGGCCTGAAGGCGCCTCACAAGCTCGTCCTGGGTCTCAGTGTGCCGTCCAATCAGCCGCTGCTTGAGCGCTTCCCAGGAAGGGGGTGCCACGAAGACGAGAACGCAATCCGGATGCTTCTGCCTCACCTGCAGAGCGCCCTGGAAGTCGATTTCGAGGATAATATCCCGGCCCTTGTCCAACTCCTCGGACACCTGCCGGCGCGGCGTGCCGTACAGGTCCCCGTGAACGTTCGCCCACTCGAGCAGTTCGTCGTTTTCGCGCATCTGTTCGAAGCGCTCATGGCTCACGAAAAAGTAGTCCACGCCGTCCTTGTCGCCCGGCCGCGGTGGTCTGGTTGTAACCGAGACGCTCAGGCGCACATCCCTCACGTCTGCCAGCACCCGCTGAATCAGGGTCCCCTTGCCAACTCCCGAAGGCCCTGAGACAACGAACAACATGCCCTTTGGCGGCATCCGGCAAGACACCCCGAATCAGGTCCAACGGCGGCACCGGCGACGCGAGGACCGACAAGCGCTATTAACCCGAAACTGCCGTGGCATTCTAACACAATTCTCTGCGCAATGCAATCGCCATCCCAACCAGGCATTGCATCATTTGCAAACCCAATTGACAAAGTCGGGAATAAGATGGAAAAGTGAAGAAATTATCACAACCTCGGAAGGCAATGCGGTGGGAGGCGGGAAAAGGCCTCCTTGTCCCCGGCGGGCGTGCGAAGGAAGTGGGAAAGGACAAAAAGAAACAGGGAAATATCTGAAGGTGGCCCAGGACTAAGGACAGATGCTCACACCGACTTAAGACCTGCCGGAAGTTCACAACTGAACAGCAAAAAGGCCGAGACCGTTTCCGGCAAAACTGCCGGATGTACCCCTTGCTTGTGCGGGGATATATTTCGACAGTCTCTTTGCACACAAGGATTGACACTGCTTGCGCAGAAAAAACCGACAAAAAAGGAGATGGCTATTGATGAGCTGGACTTGGAATTTCGAAAGTCTGCTTTTTGCACTCACGGGTCCGTTTCTGGCGGTCCAGAGCATCGCTGCGCAACCGCTTGTGGTCGCAGATCGCGGTCGCAGTGACTACACCATCGTGATTGCATCAAATGCTTCGCCATCGGAGAGGCATGGAGCCGAGGAACTCCAGATGTTCCTGCAGCAGATCTCCGGCGCCAAGCTTCCAATCGCGACCGACGCAGACCCCGTTGACGGGCCGATGCTCCTGGTCGGACGCAGCAAGAAGCTCGACGAACTGGGGATTAATATCAACTTCTCCTCCCTGGGCAAGGAGGGTTTCGTCATCCGGACAGTGCCGCCGCACCTGGTCCTGGCCGGCGGGCGGCTCCGAGGCAGCATGTACGCTGTGTACACATTTCTTGAGGATTACCTGGGCTGCAGGTGGTTCAGCTCCAAGGTCAGCCGGATTCCCAAGCGGGAGCGTATCGAGGTCGGCCCTATCAACGATCGCCAGGTGCCGGCTCTTGAATACCGCGAGCCGTTCTATTGGGATGCATTCGATGCAGACTGGGCGGCCCGCAACAGGATGAACAGCACCTCGGCGCGCCTGGACGAGGCACGCGGCGGGAAGATACGCTACAAGGGGTTCGTCCACACATTTTACAGCCTCCTGCCGCCGGACCAGTATTTCGATAAGCA
>JALGUK010000478.1 GCA_029820875.1 Candidatus Zipacnadia bacterium | reverse complement strand
ACCCGGGCCGCCATGTCTCGATGACCTACGTCTCCGACGATGAAGGCGTCACGTGGAAGCGCAGCAACCTAATTGACCTGGGCGGCCGCGGCGACCACGCCGGCGGAATCGAGCCGACCATCATCCAGCTTAAAGACGGCCGCCTCTGGATGCTTATCCGCACCTACACCGGCCGCTTCTGGCAGGCCTACTCGACCGACGAGGGGCTTACCTGGGAGGATATCGGCCCCTCCGA
This sequence comes from Candidatus Zipacnadia bacterium, assembly GCA_029820875.1. The sequence continues at coordinate 1,873 of JALGUK010000478.1, read as the reverse complement.
TATCGAGGCCAGCGGTGCCCCTGGGATTCTCACGCGGCTAAAGAGTGGGCGGATACTTCTCGTGTGGAACCGGTTCGCCGAAGGGCGCCCCAAGAACATAGGCCGCCGCGAGGAGATTTCCATCGCATTCTCGGAGGATGAGGGCAAGACCTGGACCGAGCCGGTGGTGGTCGCCCGCAACCGCACGCCCGAGGGCGGCAATCCCGTCGAATACCGCATCTCCTATCCCGACGTGTACGAGCATAACCCGGGAGAAATCTGGATTACCACGGGCCAGGGCATGTTGCGGATGAAGTTCTACGAGCGGGATTTCGTCGAGCAGTGAAGGGAGCGAGAATCCGCCGCACTCCTCGGACAAGGAGACCTCGCGATGCCCCGAACCGATGCGTTGAGGAAACTCGCCGTTAACGGCGGGCCGAAAGCGATTGAATCGCTGACGCCGCCAGACCCCAAGGTCAAAATCGAGGAGCTCCTCGAGTTGCTGGACCTGTGGCGTATTCCCGAGGACGCAAAGCGCGAAATCGAGGCGATTGCGCGCCGCCGGTCCAAGGGCGCGCCCCATCTGTTCCGCTACTATGCGCCGGGAGAGTCCAAAGTCCAGGTGCTGGAGCGGGAGTTCGCCGAGAGGTTCGGCTGCAAGTACGCGCTGGCGGTCAACTCAGGCACATCGGCGCTGATTGCGGCGCTGGTGGCCTGCGGGGTCGGCCCCGGTGCGGAGGTGATTGTTCCGGCGCACACGTTCTTTGCCACTTGTGCAGCCGTCGTGGTTGCGAAGGCGATTCCGGTGCTGGCCGAGATTGACGACTCCCTTACCCTCGACCCCGCCGACTTCGAGCGTAAGATTACACCACGCACGAAGGCCGTCATACCTGTGCACATGAGCGGCAAGCCGGCGGATATGGACGCCATCATGCGAATCGCGCGCGCCCACGACATCAAGGTAATCGAGGATACGGCCCAGGCCGACGGCGCCTCGTACAAGGGCAAGCGGCTGGGGACCATCGGGGACATTGGCTGCTATTCGCTGGACTTTTACAAGATTATGGCCAGCGGCGAGGGCGGCATCATCGCCACCGACGACGAGTACCTTTACATCCGCGCTCAGTCTTACCACGACACCGCGGCCTGCTGGCGCCCGGAGCGTTATGCCCGCGAGAGGATGCCCGGGGAGCTGTTTTGCGGGGAGAACTACCGTATGTCGGAGCTGCAAGGAGCCGTGGCGCTCGCCCAACTTCGGCGCGTGGACGAGGTGCTTTCCAGGCTCCGCGAGAACAAGAAGCGGATTGCGTCGGCGCTCGAGCAGTTTCCCGGCGTTCGGGAATGCAAGCTGAACGACCCGGAGGGCGACGCCGGCACGAACGTCATTCTCATCCTGCCGGACGCCGACATGAAGAACAAGGTGCGCGAGGCGTTGTCCGCCGAGGGTCTCCCCGCCCACGGATTCTCGCAGCAAGTGCGTGACTGGCACGTTTACAACTTCTGGGAACATATCCTGGAGAAGAAAACAGCGACCGACGAGGGCTGCCCCTTCACCTGCCCCTACTACGACGGCCCGACGCCGGAGTATTCGGCCGACATGTGTCCGCAGACGCTCGACTACATCGCCCGCTCGCTGTGGATTGGCGTGTCACCTGACTACACGCCCGAGGACTGCCGGGCCGTCGCAGGGGCGGTGAACAAGGTGTTGGGCGCGTTCCTTTCGTAAGGGCGCGTCTATCTGATGGTCAGTTTTCCGACGCGAAGCCAGTTGAAGTGGGTCCCCTTCGGCCCCTCGGCGCCGGCGACGTAGATGGTGTCCCCGATGAAGCAGATCCCGCAGTCATTCAGGACGCCGCCGTAAGGTATTTCACCCTCCACCCGGAAGTACCGCTTG
>JALGUK010000477.1 GCA_029820875.1 Candidatus Zipacnadia bacterium | reverse complement strand
CGATGATCTTGTCATTGGAGGCATGGCTGGTGAATCCCAGATGCTTGATCAGGCCCTGGTCTTTCGCCTCGCGCATCGCCTGCAGAGGGCCGTTGTTTGCCGCCTCGTACATCTGATCGCTACCCAGCGACCACAGCAGATAGAAGTCCAGATAATCTGTGCCGATGCGGGTCAGTGAGTTTTCTATTGCCTGCCACGCGCCATCATAAGTATTCACCGGCAGCCCATTGTCACGATTTTCGTCGCCAAGATTGGCCTGGATCTTGGAGGAGATGACCAGCTTCTCTCTGTCCCAGCCTTTGATGCCTTCGCCCACCCACGCATCAGCGTTCTCTTCCGGACTCTCGTAACCGTAGCCGGCTGCTGACTCAATGAAATTGACCCCCAACTTCAAGCATCGCCGGATAGTCTCAACGGCATTCTCTCGGCCCTTGAAACGCATCGTCCCCAAGCCTAATGCCGACACCTTATGTCCTGTGCGCGGGATTTCCCGATATCGCATGCGTACTAGCACCTCATTTTCAAATACGCGCCCTGGCTGAGCCGTACACGGATTCGTCAAGCGCCTCGGTTATGTTCATGAACAAGGCCGACCGCACTTGCCACACTGCCAAAACCCCTGCGAAAGATGGTTCACAGGGGTCTTGCATAATTTCCTCGCAACCGCACCGGCCCGAGTTCTACTCAGTATGCGTGCCAGCAGCGCAGCCTTCTTCTCGTATCTGCGGCTTGTTACAGGCGTTGCAGTGCGGCTTCGGCATCTTTCATCTTGGCCTGGTCATCGGACAGTCCGAGGAATGCCTCGAACTCGGCCTTGGCCTCGTCCGTCTTGCCCTGCTCTGCCAGGATCCAGGCCAGACCCCAGTGGGCATCGGCGTTGTTGGGGTCACTTGCGATGACGTTGCGGTACTCGGCGGCAGCCGCATCGTAGTTGCCCTCATGCTTAAGCTGCAGCGCTTTGGCCGGTGAGCCTCCGCCGCCGGCAGGGGCAGGACCCGGCGCTGCGCCAGGCATGTCAGGCGGCGGCGCCGTATCGCCGGGTGGCGGCCCCATATCCCCGGGTGGCGGCCCCATGTCACCAGGCGGCGGTCCCATATCACCAGCCGGCGGTCCTGGCATATCGCCACCGGGACCCGGCGGGCCGGCTGCATCAGGACCGGAAGGCATCTCGCCTTCGGGCATTTCGCCGCCCTCTGCCTCTTCATCTGCGCCGCCACCGAACAGACAACCACCCAGCGTGGCGACGATAAGTGCCAAGATACTCAATGACAATAGCAGTGTCCAGACTCTCATGTTCACTGTGCCTCCCTTGCTGATACAAAAGGTACCCATCACGTGCGGAGTGCCTGTCTATTCTACATCCAAAGCCTTCAATATGCCAAGAGCCTATCTGCTTATCTGACGCTTCCTCTCATATGCCCCCGCTGTTCAAAGCTCGTCGAGGTAGCTGGCGGGAACGATATTGCCTCGGTTGAGGATATTTCTGGGGTCGAGTTGGTGTTTCGTGCGAGCGATTTCGCGCAGTCCGGTCTCGCCGTACATGAGGTACAGATATGGCCGCGTCTGGCCGTCTTCTTCGAAGGCTTTCTTGCCCACGCCGTGTTCGGCCGATATGGTGCCCCCAAGCTCCACACCTTTTCTGGAAAGCGCCAGGAATGCCTTCTGAGAGGCGGCCAGCTCCTCTTCGTTGGCGGGCAGGGCATCCCAGTGCAGGTGGTTGTTGCCGATGTGCCCGAACAAGACGTACTGCACCCCGGAGGCCTCCCCGATTTCCTGGTAAGCAGCCATTATCTCGTCCAACGCATGGTCCGGTACGGCGACGTCGGTGGCGACTTTGTGCGTACCGGCCTGGCGCACGGCCTGGTGGCACAGCTCGGGCACCGCGTGGCGAATGTCCACCATTTCGGTCTTGTCCTTTTCCGAGAATCCACTCCAGTCCTCGATACAGCCGTGTTCTTCGAGCAGTTCGAGCCATTCGCCGAGGATTTCGTCTTCATCGCTGGCAATGGCCTGTTCGAAGTAGATTGCAGCCCCGGCATACTCCGGGATATTGGGATAGGTCGGTCTGAGCATTCTAAGCGCATGTGGGTCGAAGTACTCGATGGCCAGA
>JALGUK010000476.1 GCA_029820875.1 Candidatus Zipacnadia bacterium | reverse complement strand
TGAAGACAACGTCTTGCGTCGCGGAAGCCTGTCCAGCCGGCGCGAGATCTTCCGCAAACTCGGTGAGCGGTATTTCCGAAGAGAAACTCCCAAGGCAACAGCGCTCTTCCTCGAGGCTATTCGCAATTCTAGGGAACCCTCCTACCTCGCATTGCTGGCCTATGTGATGTTCCTTTGGAACGATGCATTAACATTTGCCCTCGGTGTTGAATGGCTTGCGCCCAAGCTCCGAGGCAACGGATTCACGGCTGAAACATCCGACATTCTGCGTGAGTTGCAGTTCCTTGAGAAACAAATCCCTGCGATCCGAGGATGGGGGGACGCGACAAGGAAAAGGATAGGTCGCCATTACTTAGGCTTGCTTCGTGACTGTGGTTTTGCCGCGGGCTCGGCGCGCAAGATGCTGCGTAAACCCTATGTTGCCCCAGAGGTTGTTCTTTTCGCTGCACAGTTGATCGCAGGAAGCGGCGAGCCTCTTGAGCGTCTGCCCCAGCATGGGCTTTTCACTGCAATGGGCCTCTCTGTCGATGAGGTCATTGTTTCGCTTTACGAGCTTGATCGCCAAAGGCGCGTTCGATTTGCCGTTCAGGGGGGAGTGGTGCACCTTGAATTGAGAGACGAGAGGCAAGTGTCATGAGCGTGTTCGCGAAAAAGCTTGAGCTTCTGCGGTCGTACCTTTTCGCGAAAGACGTTCCATCTGGTGCCGCGCTCGTGATCTATCCTCCGGAGGAAGAACTGGCCTTCCGCGCAGGTTATGAAGAAGTCCTTCAGGAACTTGGGGCTCGCGGTATTCCGATCGTTGTTCTCGATTTCAGAACCCTGGTTTTTGAGGCGCTAGAGGAACGGAATCTTCTCGAAAGGGCCTTCAAGCTTGACGCCAAGGGCGATGCAAATGCACGCAAGAGTCTGGCAATCATGGTGCAAAGGGAAGTGCTGGGGAGGATCCAAAGAACCGCTGAGAAGTGCCCTGGCGCGGTTCTCTTATGCAAGAACACAGCTGCGCTGTTTCCCTGGATCAGCTATTCCTCCGTTTTGAACGCCATTGAAGGGAAGATCGACAACCCACTGATTATCCCATTTCCGGGCACGGAGTCTGGCCCTTCCTTGCACTTCATGGGAGTACAAAACGGCTATGACTACCGAGCGATGAGGATCTGAGATGGCAAAGACACCCCTGAAACTACGTGATGTGCTGGCGAGGGACTTACAGGAGCGGATCGAACCCGTTGTAAAGGTCTATGACCTTGAAACTCTTGGTGAAGACCTGCGCCAATTTGTGATCACGGATTCACTGGCACGGGAGATCCGGAAATTCCTCGATGCCTTCACAGAGAGCCTCCAGCGACGGATCCGTGGTGGCGATGGCGGCGACGCCATGGCTGTTTGGATCGCGGGGTTTTTCGGGAGTGGGAAAAGCCACCTGGCGAAGGTCCTGGGACACCTGCTCCAAAACGATGTAGTAGAGCGGGATAGTGGTCGAACGGCGATTGACATCTTCAACGTGCACCTTGATGATCCCACTTTGCCGGGCGCGACGGACCTCAAAGCACTACTTGCAGAAGTGAGGAACCACGCTTGGTGCAAGACCATCGCCTTTGAAATTAAGTCCAGGCTTGATCAGGCCAACCCTGAATCCGTCACCGAGGCATGTCTTCGCTCATTCTACGAAAGCCTGGGACTGTCGGAAACCATCTGGCTGGCCCGGTTGGAGCGAAAGCTTCAAGAAGAGGGGTATTACGAGGCGTTTCTAGAAGCTTATGAGGCGAAGACAGGCAGATCGTGGATCGGAGATCGTCCGGAGCACGGGTTCTATGGAGAGGAGATTGCCACCGCATTGGCGGAGGCACTGAGCAGACCTGTTGAAAGCGTGAAGGAGATGATCACGACCTACCAGCGCGATCACAGCAGGGTTACCGCGGAGATCCTGGCCGAAGAGGTTTCTGGGTGGTTGGATGCGCAGGCACGGGAGGTGAAGCCGCGCGAGCCACATCTGATCTTTGTGATCGACGAGATGGGTCAATTCATCGGCGATTCCGACGAACGCATCCATGAGCTTCAGGGGATCGTCGAACAGGCGGGGGTAAAGGGGAGAGGCAAGATTTGGTTCATCTGCACATACC
>JALGUK010000475.1 GCA_029820875.1 Candidatus Zipacnadia bacterium | reverse complement strand
GTCTTGAAGCAGCTTCTCGACTTGCTCCCGCTGCCAGACATATTCACGCTGGAAGTCGGGGACGGAGTAAAAGTCCTTGAAAAGCGCCCCGACAGTGAGGTCCTGCGATTCAATTTTTGGGGTGATGAGTTCCGTCATGAGGTGCTCTCCACTTCCTTAAGCAATTTCTCGAGTCCATGAGCGATCTCGTGCTCGATGGCCAGCGTCTCGCGGATTAACTCCGCCGGATCATCGTCCGGAGCTTTTTCCGCGATCTGCGGTTTGTACCGGCCGGCTGCGAGATTGTAGTCGTTCTCCGCGATGGTTTTGATCGCCGCCCACCAGCAACGTGGCTCTTCGGAGCTGGGATTGAGCAAGGCGCCCGCTTCCACACCGGGCGGGTTCTTGTAACCCGACGCCTTGTATTCACTCCACTTGGCCAGAAGATCGGGGATGTCGTTTCGCTCTGGCGTCTCGGGCCGACCGCCGCCCTGAATCTTGTCCGGATCAAAACCGTCGGCGCGGACCTCGTAGAACCAGACCTTTTCCTTATGCTTGGACCTTTTATCTTTCTTGCTGCCTGCTGGGGGACGTCGAAAAACCAGTACTCCTGTCTTGACCCCGGCATAGGGTTTGAACACGCCTGCGGGCAGCGATACCACGGCCAAGAGGTCGTAGTCCTCCACGAGCTTGCGGCGCAGCTCGACGTGGGCTCTTGTGGACCCGAATAGAAGCCCTTCAGGTACAACCACGGCACACCGCCCGCCAGGGGCGAGCGCCTCCATCATCACACCCAGGAATAGGAGTTCGCTCTTCTTGGAATTCGTGGGTAGATCTTTACGGATGGACTCCTTGGGCAAGACGCCCGCGAATGGTGGATTAGACAGGATCACCTTGTAGCGGCGGTTGAGATCGTCCTCGGTGAGGCCACCCATATCGGAGAGGGTGTTGGCTCGCTTGACATTCGCCTTGCGAATGCCGTGGAGCACCAGGTTCATCATAGCGATGCGCATCATCTGTCGTGAAACATCGATGCCGTAAATGGAGCGTTCCAGCAGTTCCCAGTCGGGGATTTTCTCGCCCGTGCCCTTGCGATAGGTCTGAAGAGTTGGAACGGTTTCCTTGATCGCCTTGATGATCTCCCGCCGCCTCTGAGGCGGGATTTTGTCAATATCCTCATTCTTGCCCAATAACCCCATTTGCCGAGCCTTCCGTTCCAACCACTCAATGCCGTAAATAGGAACTTCTTGTGGCTCCGTAGAATACTTGGCAAGGATGTATTCCACGGCATCAATCAGTAAACCACCAGTCCCGCACGCTGGGTCGTAGATCGTGTCGCCCAGGTCGGGATCCACCATTTCAACCATCATGGTACGAATCTGTCGGGGAGTACGAAACTGGCCGTTTAGAGCAGATTGGCCGAGATGGGTGAGAAGATACTCGAAGATGTCGCCTTTGACGTCGGTACCAAGTTTGGCGAAGTCAATACCGTCAATCTCGTCCACTACCTGCTTGAGCACGTTAGGATCTGTGATTTCAAGAACGGCATCACGGAAGTACTCAGCGATTTGCGGTTCCTCTTTTACCAGAGAGGCCATGTAAGGAAAGACATGGTCACGCACGAAATCACGCAACTCCGTGCCACTTTTGAAACGCCACTTAGACCACCGGTAGCGTTCGGCCTGTTTGGGAAAGAGCAATTCGCCGTTGCCATTGACCTTGCCACCAAGGAGACGAGCTTTTAACTCTCGGCTAGACTCCTCTTCATCGAGCAGCTTCAGGTAGATTAGATATGAAATCTGCTCGATATAGGTGACAGGGTTGGTAACACCTCCAGCCCAAAGGATATCAGTAATTCGGTTGAGCTTTCGTCGCAAGTCCTGGTTCATCTGTCGCTCCTTAAGCGCTCTCCCTCATGAAAACGGACTGGTTCATCTCCTCGATAATTTCCTTCAGCCCTTTCTCTCCAAACAGCTCTATTCCTAGTTCCGCTGCGTTGAGAATCGAGAGCGGCGGAGTGAACAAATCCTCGATTTCGATCTTTCCTTTGGCTATCCCTCGATTCTTGAGCAACGACAAATACTGAGCTTGTTGAGGAGTAAGCGATTTGGCGACCAGCCAAGCCTGAAAGTTTTCTGTTAG
>JALGUK010000474.1 GCA_029820875.1 Candidatus Zipacnadia bacterium | reverse complement strand
ACGTCACAGATGAACCGGAGCCGCTCACCGTCCCGTCGGGCGTGCTCCATTGGTAGGTCAGGGAATCACCGTCAATATCGCTGGCCTGGCAGGTGATTGTCGAGGTCCCGCCGGGAGCGATGTCCTGGGGAACAGCGGTAATATCGGTAACCGTAGGAGCATGATTGGGAACCGACATTTTCACCGTTACCGTCTGCGTCCCGCGCGAAGCCACTGTATCCGTAACCGAGAGAGTCGTTGTATAGGTGCCGGCTGCGAGTCCGGCTCGCGAGACGGTGACCGTGACGGTCGAGGACTCTCCCGGTTGGACACTCCCGCTTGTCGGGCTGACGCTGGTGACCCACACGGCATCTACCGGGGTATTAATCGTCCAGGTGAGCGGATCGTTCCCTACGTCCGTCACGGTGAAAGACTTCTGAGTGGCCGTCAGACCAAAATCAAGCAGTGTTGTTGAGAGTGCGAGGGCCGGTCCGCTCGGTTGAACCGTGAGGGCTATCTGTGCGCTCACACCGCTCTCTTGTTCCGTGACCGTGATTGTAGTCCTCCCGACAGCCACACCCGTTACCGTGCACGAAGCCCCGCTCGCTGACAGCGTCGCCAGGCTTGGGTCGCCTATTGTCCATTGCCAGGCGGAGGGGCTTGTCAGAAGGGTATTGCCCAATGCATCGTAAGCCGTGGCCGACAAGGACATGCTCTCCCCCACAATCACCTCTACAGGCCCCGATGGTGCGACGCTCACCCCTGTCGCAGTGCTGCTCATAGTTAGGGTAGCGGATGCTGTCTTGCCCGTCTCGATGCACACGTACACGTATCCTATGGCAAGCGCTGTACCTGTCCCATCGGAATTCGGATACGCCGTCGCGGTCACGACCAGGTGCCCGGGCGAGAGGTTGCTGAAGGTGACCACCGTAGTGTCCTGCCCTTCCGGCGGCCGCGGGACCAGTTGCTCCGCAACAATCGGAGGTGGTGAAGCCTGCCGCGACTCCATCGGGCCTTCCCACTCCTCCGGAGTGAGCACGATTCTGATGCTCTTCGCCGCAAGCGGAATCAGCCTCCCCGCCTGAGGCCAGTGAATAGTAAACGTGAGTGCTCCCTGATTAGGATTGCTTCCGCTGGAGCTCCCACAACCACCCAGAACAGCAAGCACCAACAACAGGGGCAGCGCCACGTAAACAAGTCTTCTCATTCTGACTCCCCCCGAATATCTCTCCGGCTGACCGCTTAGCTTAGGATGACAAGTGTCTATGTTATACACCAACAACCAGTAGCTTCTCTGATGCTCCTCCTATTGAATATTCTTTACCGTATGCTCCTGTCGGACATTTATTCCACGCGGTCCGTTTATCTTCCTTCCGATACCCCAAATGGACTCCCTTGCTCCTCTTTTGACAACAGCCGCTCGATTGTTCCTCCGCGCCCTCGTTCCAGATCGAGCCGGAACGCAACGGGCTGTAAGTTCTCAATTCGGGAAGGGCCCTTCGTAATGTGCACGAAAACTCCTTAAGCCAACACGAATAATGCAGTATAACCCGGCAACGAAGGGAGCTGAACAAATGCGCGTTGATATTCACACGCAGCCCACGAGAAACTCGAACCAAGCGAATCCAGGGACAAGACACCTCGTGCCTTTGGTGCTGGCAGTCCTCTTCTGCTGCCTCGGGGTTCTCACCACCGATGCGGAAGTCCGCCCGAAGGCCACGAAGCAGTGCGTGGACGTCCGGTGCGACCTGGTCAGGCTGGGTTTGTACGAACGCAACGCAGCGGGCGACGGCCAGGCGAACGACTCGGCCCCGATCCAGGCTGCAATTGACTTCGTGGCGGAAAATGGCGGCGGATACGTCCTTGTTCCTCCGGGAGTATACCGGGTGGCCAACATCAACGTGCGCGAAGGCGTCCACCTTGTCGGGGCGGGCTGGGATGAGACGATTTTCCGTGCGTGGAGTACCCCCAACATGTTTCAGCCGACCGGAGGCTGGCTGGAAAACTTCACCGCCTACGGCACGCAAACCGCCGAACGCTCAGGGGACAACTGGGTGGTCGGAACAGAGGGAAAAGGCAAAGGAGGGTCGGCGACGGCCGCTCATATCATCGCCCTGTATGATGCCAAGGACGTCCACATTGA
>JALGUK010000473.1 GCA_029820875.1 Candidatus Zipacnadia bacterium | reverse complement strand
GGAGTATGACCTCGATGACCAGCTCGCCCTTGTCCTTGAACAACTGGACGGCGAGGAGAAGGTGCAGACCCGCCGGGTGCGCCCAGGCATATATGAATTTGACGTGGACATTCCTGCAGGCCAGGCCAAAGCATTCCTGCTGAGGCAGACGCCCTGATGAGTTGCATATATGCGTGTGGCTGAACCACCTCGGCGAGGGTAGCCCACACCGTGAGATTATCATTCACCTGCTCGCAACGGTCTCTCCGCTGGTAATCATCGGCACGGTGCTCTTTGTCGTCTTCCGGCACAGCGGCGGATGGCGGATGTTTGCACGGGCGTTCCTCTCAGCATTGATTGCATTGTCAATCTGGAGGCTCGTCAGCCAGTTGTGCGTCCGCCCGCGGCCCTTTGAATGTTTCCCGGAGCAGGTACTGCATGTGAATGGGCTGCTCGCCGGGGCAGGCTCGTTTCCGAGCATTCCTACGGTCCCCTTTTGGGGATTAATTGGCACCTTAGTGTTCGGCAAGTACCGCGCTTGGGGAGTTTTCACCGCCGTGTTCGGCACCGGAATGCTTGCTGGCGGCGCGGCGGCAGGCGTGCAATGGCCGGTGGACTTGGTCGGCGGGGGCCTTGTCGGCCTGGCGAGCGCATGGGCGGTCAGCGTCTTAGCCGGCGAGCGAAAAGCGGTATTTGAACCAGGCGACGAGGAGGAAATTGCAAAGGAGGAGAATATATAGACAAGCGATTCATCGCGCTCAATATTACACGCACCTGAGTGGGCCAGGCAGAGCCCACTCAGGTACTGCGTCAAGAGGTGACAAGGATGAGTCCCAACGCCCAGGCCAAACTTGCTTTTATCGGATGCGGCAGTTTTGCGACAACCTCGCTCTTTCCGAACATCCACCTCGTTCCGGAGATTGACCTCGTTGCGGTATGCGACATCGTGCGCGAGAAGGCGGAGAGGAACGCCCGTAATTTCGGGGCGAGGCGGGTTTACACGGACCTGGAGGAGATGCTGGACAAGGAGGAGCTTGACGGTGTCTTCGTAATCGGCCCCGCGCCGCAGCAGTACGAGCTTGCGCCCCATGTCCTGCGCCGTGGAATTCCGGTCTACACGGAGAAACCTTCTGCGAACACGTCCCAACAGGCCCTGGAGCTTGTTGAGATTGCCAAGGCGAACAACACGTGGGGACAAGTCGGGTTCATGAAGCGTTTCTGTGACGTGTATCGGATGGCGAAGGATATCATTTCCCGCGAGGAGTTCGGGCCGTTGCACCTAATCAAGTGCAAGTTTTCCCAGGGGCCGTACCCGCAGATCTGGGGCATAGATTCGGCCAAGCGCGCAATGCTGATTGGGCAACTCTGCCATATCTTCGACCTCGTGCGCTTCTTCGGCGGTGATGTCAAGACCGTGCAGGCGATGTTTCACGGTGTGACTGACACGCAATTTGCTTACCTGGTCAACCTCGAGTTCAAGTCCGGCGCCCACGGGCAACTGGATCTGAACGGCCTGGAGCACAAGACGGGCTTCAGGGACATCGAGGAGGTGCTCCAGCTCGTGGGGCTGGAGACGCATGTCATCTGCGAGGACATGATGCGCCTGCGCTGGCAGTCAAAGGACGACTTCACCACCGTTGCGCCGGACCGAGGCCGTTACAGCCACGAGTTCCATCCCGCCTGGTCAAGCTTCAACTCTCATAAGGCATTCGGCTACACCGGTGAAGTCGCGCACTTCGCCAAGCGCTGTCTCGGCCTGGTCGAGGGTGGCCCCGACCTGTGGGACAGCTACAAGTCCTTGCAGCTCGGCGAGGCGGTCTACGAGAGCGCATTCAACGGCGGGAAGGCTGTAACGATCGAGTAACCCAACCCGCACGGGCGAGTGGGGAATCGCCCCCAGATGTCATTCTGAGCCGAAGGCGAAGAATCTCGAAGTTTGCCGCCGCAAAACGGACCAACGGCGAGATTCTTCGCTCCGCTCAGAATGACAACATTGGAACAAAGAGGGAGGTCACGATGAACCTCAAGGCCATCGCCGTCTTCGGTGGTTCAGGGAAAATCGGCCGTCGCGTGGTGCCGCTCCTGCTGGAGAGGGGGCTGCGGGTCAAGGCACTTGTCCACTCGAACCCGGTGCCCGGCGAGGGCGTCGAGAGCATTCGAGGAACCGTCAGCGACCCTGGCGTGGTCCGCGAGGTGGTCAAGGGCACCGATGCCGTGGTCCAGATGGCCACCACCAAGGAGGACCCGAACACCTTCTTCGACGTAAGTGTCCGCGGGACGCTGAATATCCTCGAGGCCTGCCGCTTTGAAGGCACCAAGCA
>JALGUK010000472.1 GCA_029820875.1 Candidatus Zipacnadia bacterium | reverse complement strand
AACGAACTGCAACACCGTGGAACCATGGATTGGGCATTCATTGAGGCCTGGTGGAACGTTCAAGTTCACTACCCACCTGGTCGCGGCAGCTCCGGTAACGTCTGCCGAAGACCCAGTGCGAACCATCGGAGAGTAAGAGCCGCCCGTGTTTCTGGCATCCCGGATATCCCTGTGGTGTGGATTTGCTCAGAAGAAATGGCGGACAGTGAGAGAATAGAGAAGTCCGCCGCGAGTCCTGGTAACGGGACGGGGCACTGGCGGGGGCGGGGCGGGCGGGCGTCTCCTCTTCACTGTGCCGAAGGCTTGTGAGGCTTGCAGGCTAACCGAATAGTCCTCTGTTGAGTACTCGCCGCCGATCGCAACGGAGTACAAGTGTAGGTAGCGGCGATCGACCGTATCGGCGACGAGATGCTCTGGCGAAAGCGGAGATGACTTCTGATACTCCGTCCAATGGCTATCAAGCGAGCCAACTATGCCGTCCAGGCCGTACGCCAGTTTCCAGCGAGGTGTAAGCTTGCGCTGCTGCTGCCAGCCGAACTCGAGCGCGCTCAGGCCGGTGGCAGCGTCGAACCTCGTCCTTTGCCCAAAGAAACTGGCGAATGGCGCCGGTACGTCGAACAGCTCGGCATCATACTCCCCGGCGGCACGGCGAAGAGTCACCCAGGCGAACGTGTTCATCCCTGCGCCATCGCGGCGAAGGCCCATTCCCAATCGCCATGCGACGTTCCGCCCGCGCATGTTGCCAAATGGAAGCCGCCCGACCCTTAAACCCCGGGCGCCGCGCGAGCGCATCATCCCCCCGTAGATGCCCCACGTCAGGTCAGGCTGGTCCCTGCGGCAATACGCCGCGTCCAGGCAGTCACCACGAAGTCTCACTCCGCCCCGAGCAGGCCCTGAAGTGGTATCGCCGATGGCGAGGATGTCCGAGATCAGCCCTGAGTAGGTCAATTCCATTTCGGCATTGGGGAGCTGTTGCACCGCGCTCAGAATCCAGCGATGCTTCGCCCTTGGCGACCTCAGACGGGGCAGACGGCCCCCCGGTGGGGCCAAGAGGGGCAGGTCGGTCGCATCGAGTACGACGTCCGCCCGAAGGCTCGTGTACGCTGCACCGAGAAACGTCCGGCTTCCTGCCCACCAGCCGATGGCTACTGCCCGGCAGGTCTGGTCGTTGTTCAGATGGAGCTCGCTGCCCCGCGGCGCGTAAACCCCTCGAACATGATAGTCATCCAGCAGCACGCCGAGAACAGCGTCCTGTCGGCCCTCGTCTTCGAAGCTCAGTGGCACCAGTGCGTGGAAAGATTGCCGGGCGGCAGCCACGTCGCCGACTGGCTCGCCATCCTCGCTCCAGTTGATCACATAGTCCTTGTGGAATGCCGCGCCGAAGGCGCCGCCGTGCTGAAATCGAAGGCTGGTAGGCCTGTCCACCTGCACAGCCCTCGTGAGCCATGCTGGCGCCGGCGGACCGAGGGGAAGGCTCTCGGTGTCAAGTAGCTCACGCACCTCGCCGCCGACGGTCCGCAGGGGGTCGGAGGCGGCCGGGCGCACAAAGACAGGTAGGAGAAGAAGTAAGGCCACCAGCCAAATCCGGCCAGTGGCCCCGTGCTGCGCTCTCACATCTTGTACCATTGCAGGCTGTGCCCTAAGTGGAGGGCCAGAGGTTAATATCCCCCACATCGTTTGGGCCAGGATAGACGGTACCCGATGCGTCCGTCGAGTAGTATCCGGTCGCTTGAACGTTGCCGTACATGTAGATACCTTCCTCGGGAACGCCCAGGGTGAGCTGGAAGGTGCCGTCGCTGCCAGTGGTGACCGAATGGTCCACGTAATCCTCCAAGTCGGGGTCCCAAATGCTGCCGGTCAATACTGCCCCAGCTATCGGATTGCCCGTTTCGCCATCCACCACCCGGCCGCTTACTGTTGCGACCAGCGGAAGCAGGAACACGTGGTGGTACGAAACGTCCTCGTGAGGGACGAGGCGTTCCACGGCTACGAACCCGTCAGCCTCCGCCCGGATTAGATGGTTCCCAGACGGCACATTCCGAATACGGAAGCCACCGATTTTGTCTGTCGTGTGAACGTGCCCCACAAGGTCCATCTCGCCCAGCGCGCCAGGTGGATACATCGTAAAGTACCCAAGGTCTACGAAGGGCGACCCGACATCCGTCTCCGACCAAATTGTATCATACCCATCCTTGGAGATCTCAATGTCATACGTCCCTGGCGGAATGGTTGCTCCCTCAATAGGGGCAAGGGTCTGCCCGTCGAGGACGTGGCCCGTCACAGTGGCACTGTTGTAAAGCGTGATGGTGCCGAGGTCCACCGTCGGTGGGTTGGCGTAGACGCGTCGCTCGTCGCTGAAGTAGTCCGGATGCTCAAACCGAAGCCAGACCGTGTCGGCGTGTGCGGAGACCGAGAATGTTCCACCCGCATCTGTCGTGCCGACGTTGTTGCCATTGGAGTAGACCTCTACGCCCTCGATGGGGCTGCCCCATTCATCCTGGATCGTGCCCGTGATGGTGGCCTCCACGTCCATGGTGACCTGGGCTTCCATTGGAACGCCCGGCTGTGGAGCGATCTCCGTCTGGCCCCCGGGGAGCGATCTCCGTCTGGCCCCCGGCAATCGGCAACCAGGATTGTACGGGATGCGGATAGTCGCCACCTCCCTCGTCGAAGGCCTCGGCGCGCAGGTAGTAGGTGCTGCCGCCCTTGAGGTAGATGGTACCCGTGGCAACGTAGGGGTCCGCATCCCAGTTCACGTCCGACTGATCTATGTGCAGGTAGTGGCGAGCGCGGTAACTTGGATCGTTGGGATCGTCCAAAGCCCGCACTTCGATGTCGGTCGTGAACGCCGGGATGAAGCGACCGTCCGCAGGCTTAGGCCACTGCACCCG
>JALGUK010000471.1 GCA_029820875.1 Candidatus Zipacnadia bacterium | reverse complement strand
CGAGGTGATCCGCGAGCACAACCTGAACCGCGTGGTTGTCGCATCATGCACACCGCGGACCCACGAGCCTCTCTTCAGAGATACCCTGCAGGAGGCCGGGCTCAACAAGTATCTGTTCGAGATGGCCAACATCCGCGACCAGTGCTCATGGGTGCATGCCGATGAGCCGCGGGAAGCCACGGAAAAATCAAAGGACCTGGTGCACATGGCCGCGGCCCGCGCGGCCGCCTTGCAGCCCATCCACGAGATGAGCTTCCCGGTGCAGAAGCACGGATTGGTTTTCGGTGGTGGGTTGGCGGGAATCACCGCTGCGCTCTCCCTTGCCCGGCAGGGCTTCGATGCGACCCTGGTGGAGCGCACCGGCCGCCTTGGCGGTCAACTCAACCGTCTCCATTACACCATCGAGGGGGAGGATGTGCGGCAGCTACTGGACACTCTGCTCCGCCAGGTTGAGCAGGAGCCGAGGGTGAGCGTTCTGCTCAACGCCAGCCTGCTGGACTTTGGAGGCCATGTGGGCCACTTCACCGCCAGTGTGGAATCAGACGGCCGGCAACACGACATGGCGGCCGGAGCCGTGATCGTGGCCACTGGCGGCGTTGAATATGAGCCGGAGGAATACCTGTACGGACAAAGCCCCCAAGTGATGACACAGTTGCAGTTGGAGGAAGCGCTTGCAGCCGGCAACAGCGCCCTTGAAGGCGTGAGAGACGTGGTTATGATCCAATGCGTCGGCTCCCGGGAGCCAGAGCGCCTGTACTGCAGCCGCGTGTGCTGTGCCCAAGCCGTCAAGAATGCCCAAAGAATAAAGGCCCTGATCCCCGATATCAACGTCTACGTCCTATACCGGGACATGAGGACATACGGGTTCCACGAACTTGCCTATCGAGAAGCCAGGGAGTCGGGGGTGGTTTTCCTGCAGTATGATCGCAACCGGAAACCCGATGTTCAGGAGGTGGACAAAAGGCTCCGGATACGCGTCTATGACGAATCGCTTGGCGAAGAAGTTGTACTGCATGCCGACCGGGTTGTGTTGAGCACAGCCATACGACCAGATCCCGACGCCGAGCTTCTTAGCGTGAGGCTCAAGGTGCCGCGCAATGAGGACGGCTTTTTCATGGAAGCGCACATGAAACTTCGGCCGCTGGATTTCGCAGCCGAGGGCATGTACATGGCCGGTTTGGCGCACGCGCCTAAGTTCATAGGCGAGACAATCACCCAGGCACGCGGTGCAGCGGCCCGGGCCGCCACAATCCTTGCCAAAGACCATCTCACCATCCGCGGGGAGGTATCCGTGGTGGATCCGACGAGGTGCGTGGCTTGTTTGACATGCGCACGGGTCTGCCCGTATGATGTGCCCGTGCTGAAAAAAGGCGTGGAAGGCGCTTACATGGACGAGGTGGCCTACATAGACCCGGCTTCATGTCACGGGTGCGGCATCTGCGCGTCAGCATGCCCCCGCAAGGCAATATCAGTGCAGCATTACACGGACGAGCAGATCCTGGCCAAGGTCGAGGCGTTATAGGAGTCGGGGATGACGGAATTCGAACCAAAGATAGTGGCTTTTTGCTGCGAGTACTGCGCTTACGCGGCCGCCGACCTCGCCGGTTCGATGAGGCTCCAATATCCGCCCAATGTGCGCATAATCAAAATGATGTGCACCGGGAAAATCCAGCCCATCTATTTGCTCAAAGCGCTGAATGGGGGCGCAGACGCCGTCTTCGTCGCCGGCTGACTGGAGGGCGAATGTCATTTCCTGGAAGGAAATAAGAGAGCACGTCGGTGGGTAAATTACACCAAAAAGCTGCTGCAGGAGGTTGGACTGGAGCCCGAGAGGCTTGAAATGTTTAACCTCTCCGCGGCCATGGCCCAAGCATTCGCAGATGCCGTGCGCACCATGACCGAACGGGCACGGGAGCTTGGACCCAATCCGCTCCGTAGGCGCCCCGAACACTCGGGTAAAAACGCCGAGTGAAGACTGGAGTGACAGATGATCGTTGCAAGTCGCAAGCCACTGGAAGATATCCGGGAAATGTTGAATGGATGCCCCAAAATCCTTGTACTCGGATGCGGCACATGTGTGTCTGTCTGTATGGCCGGAGGGGAAAAAGAAGTATCTATCCTTGCGGA
>JALGUK010000470.1 GCA_029820875.1 Candidatus Zipacnadia bacterium | reverse complement strand
GGGGCCGTGAGTGAATCGCTCGACCGGCTGCGTGAGGCAGGCTTTGAGCTGGAGGAGTTCGGCGGTACCACGGTGCTGGTACGCGCCGTGCCGCTGCTTATCGCCGAGCGTAACTACGCGGAGGTGCTGCGGGCGCTCATTGAGCATATTTGCGAGCCGGGGGGCGAGCAAGCGCGCCTGGAGGACGGTCGTGACGCGCTCCTGGCGACGATGGCGTGCAAGGCGGCGGTTAAGGCCGGTGACGAGCTTGCCCTTGAGGAAATGCAGCAACTGGTCGCCGACCTGCGGACCACCAATTCCCGCTTTACCTGCCCCCACGGCCGCCCGACAACATTGCGCATGACTGTCTCGGAGCTGAGGAGGAGGTTCGAGCGGACGTGACAGGGCCGCAGGGGATTCCCTTGCTGGTGATTGTGGGGCCGACGGCCGTCGGGAAGACGGAAATCGCAGTGCTTGTCTGATAGATTTCGTCAACCCCGCCGACAGTTACAGCGTCGCGCAGTTCCAGCGGGACGCCGACCGCGCCATCCGGGAAATTCACGGGCGTGGCGCACTCCCCATGCTGGTCGGGGGCACGGGGTTTTACGTGCAGGCGGTTCTCGAACGGCTTGTGTTTCCTGTAGGGCCTGGCGACAGGGAGATTCGCCGGCGACTGGAGGAAACCGCGAGAAGAATCGGTACAGAGGCGCTCTACGAGCGACTCCAGCAGGTTGACCCTCGTTCGGCCGAGCGGATTCATCCCCGCGACACAAAGCGGATCATTCGAGCGTTGGAAGTATATGAGCTTACGGGGAGGCCCGTGCCGGTGCGGCGGGCGGTTGACGATGCACCGCGGATACAGTATAATGCCTGCGAAGTCGGGCTTAACCGGCCTCGGAACTGCATCTACGAGCGCATCAACCTCCGCGTGGATAGCATGTTCGAGCGGGGACTTGTACAGGAGGTCCGCAAGTTGCGCGAGGCGGGTGTCCCCGAAACGGCGCAGGCAATGCAGGCTTTGGGGGTCAAGCAGGTTATCAGGCACCTGCGCGGGGAATTGTCGCTTCCTGATGCTATCGAACTGACCAAGCGCGATACCCGCCGTTACGCCAAGCGACAGCTTACGTGGTTCCGACGACACGGCCGGGTTCGTTGGATAGAGATCGACGCCAGTCTCGATGAGACGGGCACCGCAAAGTTGGTCTGTCAGGTGCAGCGCGAGGCCGCTTGCAAGCTTAGGACCGGCCCGACACGATAGCTATGTTCCGCGGAGGGTAGATCGGTGGCAAAGACCAAGCCCAAGCCCGACCCACAGGACGACTTTCTCAATGAGTTGCGAAAATCCAATACACTCGTGCACGTATTACTCTTAGGCGGGCGCGAGCTGCGAGGGACTGTCAAAGCGTTCGACAACTTCACGGTTCTCCTCCAGACAGGCGCTATACCCACACTCGTTTACAAACATGCGATCGCCACTCTCGGACCGGCACGCCGCCACAGCACCGAGGGCTCCAGAGGGCGCGGTTAGTGCATGCCCGCTGGAGGCTGATAGAAGGAGATGCGGCAGACGTGCGTGTTTTGCGGTTAACCAAGATGCACGGCATTGGTAATGACTACCTGTTCATCAACGCATTCGATGAGGACCTGGCAGGGGTCGACCTCGGACATTTGTCACGAGTCCTTTCCGACCGGCACTTTGGGATAGGCAGCGATGGGATAATACTCGTCGAGCCGTCCAAGGTTGCCAACTTCAAGATGCGGATTTTCAACTCCGATGGCAGCGAAGCGGAGATGTGCGGGAACGGCATCCGCTGCTTTGCAAAGTATGTGTACGACCGGGGCATGACCACCCAGAAGAAGCTCGAGGTCGAAACCCTCGCCGGAATCATCCGACCGAAGTTGATTCTTGAGGGGCGCGAGGTGAAGCAGGTACAGGTGGATATGGGAGAGCCGCGCCTTGCACGGGCGGAAATCCCGATGACCGGCAAACCCGAAACAGAGCCGGTGATCGGCGAGCGCCTCCGCGTGGCCGGAGAGCGTTACGAGGTCACTTGTGTCTCAATGGGGAATCCCCACTGCGTCGTGTTCGTGGACCACGTGGACAAGTTTCCGGTCTCGACAGTGGGGCCGAAGATTGAGAATCACAACGTATTTCCCAAGCGCACCAATGCCGAGTTCGTTCAAATCAACTCGAACTCGGATATCAAAATGCGTGTCTGGGAACGCGGCGCCGGTGAGACACTCGCTTGCGGAACAGGCGCATCAGCTGCCGTGGTTGCAGGCAACCTCAACGGGAAACTCGCGCGTACGGTTAATGTACATCTTCTCGGCGGGGACCTCACTGTGGAGTGGATGGGCAACGACCACGTCATGCTTGCCGGGCCGGCGGAGGAAGTGTTCACGGCGGAAGTGGACATTGACGCGCTGTTGGAAAGGCCGCAATCCAAAGGGCACTGAAGCTAAACAGCATCTGAACTTACACGGTAAGCGGGTGTCCCGCCCGCGCAGACAGGCGAGACGCCTGTCGTACCGGTTTGTCATTCTGAGCGCCCGAAGGGAGCGAAGAATCTCGCCGTTTTCATGTCGCGGCACGTCTAACATCGAGAT
>JALGUK010000469.1 GCA_029820875.1 Candidatus Zipacnadia bacterium | reverse complement strand
GCTGCGTGTTATGCCGTGTATAGACCTCGGCGGAACGAGCTGGGAGGTCCAGGCATGGGGCGATTCTCCGAAGGGTCTCTATATTGATCCCGACCCCAAGCTGCCCCTGGCGCCTTGCCCCCTTCAGAAGGCCTATTGGGAGCGGATTTTTCTGCGCCGCGGCAGGGAAATAGCAAGGCTCTCGCTCGACAATCCCTACATCGTCGGCTATGGCATTGACCCGGAGATGTATCAGTGCTGGCGCTACGGGCATTATATGCTCAGCGGGACCTGCTTCTGTGACGACTGCCTCGGTGGCTTCCTCGATGCGAGCGGCATCCTCACCGAGAAGACCACCGGTAGAGAGCGCTACGAGTGGCTTGTGCAGCAGGGACTGATGGACGCCTACTACGACTATCTTGCCGACGAGATGACCAAGCTGGCCGCCTGGTGCCGCGACGAGCTGCACAAAATCAACCCCGACCTGCTGCTGAATATGTTCGTTATTGACATAGGCAACTGGTTCTGCGAGGGAATCGCCCGGGGCCTGAGCGAGCCGGACCTGCCGGTCATAAACTTCTGCGAACACACTTACTACAGCGTAGGTTACGATCGCGAGTGGCTCGATAAGACCCACGAGATGTACCGCGACTGGGGCGCGAACGTCCTGCAGGGCAGCGCCCTTCGGGACCTGGACTTCCCGCCCACCAAGCCGGGCTTTCTTGCGGCCCATGCCTACAATCTGGCCGTCAACGACGAGGGCTGGCTGTACTGGCCGGGCGATAATCTCTACCGCGACTACGGAATACTGGGACGCTTGCGTCTGGGCCAACCGCGAAATCGAGGCCACGATGGCCAACGCCGGCTATCACAGCCCCCTTGGGGCCTTCGAGATAGTCCCGTGGAAGGGAATGATAAAAAGCAATGCGCTGGAGGCACCGCGGAAAATCATGCGTCTCCAGCGCGAACCGAGCCTTCCGGTGCGCATCGCTGCGCCGACCACGTTGTATTTCGTGGTGCCTGAGCACGCTGCGATCTTTGATGTGACGGTCCAGGCGCGCGGCTCGAACAACGCTGCCATCGTTACCATCCGTGCCATCGTTACCATCCGTGATTCCGACGGCAAAATGCGCGCGCAGTGGCGGCGTGAGATGGACCAGCCCAGGCGGCTCGCCATACAGGTCACCAAACCCGGCATCTGGTCTCTGCAGGTTGCCCGGTATCGTAATAAGCTGCTCAGGGATGTCGGCGTCCGTTTTGAGATGCCGACGATGCTCAGCCCTGACCCCGGCACGCTCCTGGTGCCGCCGGCGAAGAAACCGGGATTGATAGGGTACTGGCCGATGGACGAGGGTAAGGGCAACCTCATAGCCGACACATCACAGCGCCCCGCCTATGACGGCACAATGCGCGACTGCAACTGGGCCGAGGGGAAGCTCGGGGCGTGCCTGCAGTTCGACGGAGAAAGCGGACAGGTCATCATCCCGGTGGAGTACGCGTATCACAACCTCAAAACATTTACCATCTCCGCATGGGTGAAGCTGGACAGCCTGCCGGTCAAGGGTAATGGGCACACCATCGTGAACAAGGGGCCGGAGGCTCCTGTGCAGCACTTTTGGTGGTGGATTGGTTATCCGCCCGACTATCGCCTGAATCTGGAGATGGGCACTAAGGGCTACAGATGGGGCGCGGGGTTTGAAAGCAAGCCGCTGGAGTGGCAGCTTGGGCGCTGGTATCACGTGGCGGTTACCTTCGAGTGCGACGGGAAGAAGTCCACCGTAACACACTATCGTGACGGCGATGCTGTCGGGACTTTCACGC
This sequence comes from Candidatus Zipacnadia bacterium, assembly GCA_029820875.1. Next base: position 2,783 of record JALGUK010000469.1, on the reverse strand, counting down.
GGGAAGAGGCCTTCCATTCCGGCGGCTATGACCTTAAAATTGGGACTTACGGGACGCTTCACTGGATGGACGGGTGCATTGATGAGGTCAAGATGTGGGATCGCGCCCTTAGGGCCGCCGAGATACGCGCCGAGTACGAGCGGGGTGGCGTCCCGGTAGCAGGCTGACAAGGTGGCCTATGTGGCATTGATATTTTAAGGAGGTCATTAGTGGATACAAACGAAATGGGACAGGAGAAAGCGGAGGTGAGCGAGATGTTCTTGCGAGCGATAGGAACCGGCGGGAAGCTCCTGATTGGGGCGGCAGCTCTCGGCGGGTACCTGGTGGCCAAGCACGCTCCGGCCATAAAGAAGTACGCGGACGAGACGATAAAGGATGCCATTAAGTGCGGCCTGACGGTGCAGGACGAAGTAAGCCGCTGGGCGGCCAGGACTCAGGAGGTTTGGGAGGCCTACGTCGCCGAGGCCAAGGCGGAGATGGCTAAGGAGATGGAGAGTCCGCAGGCGCCCGCCAGCACTGAGTAGGCGTGATATCCAGACCCGTTCGGGAAATGCGTGGAGGCAGAGGGGCGGGGCCGCACGTGGGAACCGACCGCGCCCCTGTATATTGCTTACTCCTGCTCGCTGAACCGCAAGGCGCCCTCCTGCACGTCAGGTGCCTCCGGCGGCTCGAGCACGTCGGTGGCCAGGGCTACGAGGCGGCCTGTAGCGATGATGCTTATTCCGCGCGACTCGGCGAGATTTTGTGCCGGTGGGGGCACGTCTCCCATCGTGACCACGTAGGTTGTGCTGGCCCCGATCTTCTCAGCCACTTCGGAGACCTCGAGCAGGCGCTCCGTGGTGAGTGATTCACGCCAGCTCTTCCAGGACACGAAGGCCACGTCGGTTCCCTTGGATAGATGCAGCTCGAACGGAGTATCGGACTTCTGGGGGAGCTGATAGCCCATCTGCTCCATGATTTTCCGCAGCAGAGCGCCGAACTCCTCATCGCTCATCGCCCGCAGTTGCTCCATGACCTGAAGGCGGCGCTTTCGCTCCCGCTCGAGGCGGTCCTCTTTTGTATGCAGCATTTCCAGGCGCCTTTGCTCTTGCTGGTACAAGCGCTCCTGGTATTCAGCATGTAGCACCACTCCGAGAATCAACCCGGCGATGAAGCTCACGGAGAAAAGACCTCACCTCGAGCGGGTTCGGCCCGAGACTAAAGCGGCAGTTGCACCGGTTCTCCCCGTTGGGCAGAGACGACGGCGGCCTGGGCTATCTCGACATTACGCAGACCTTGCTCGCCGGGGATTGTAGGCTCAAGGTCGTCAACGATGCATTCGACCCATTCGCGTATCTCCCGCCGCACGCCCGGCTCGGTCTCGGGGGGCTCCAAGGTCTGTTCCTCGCCATCGAACCTCTTCCAGACGCATTTACCGTCGGAGCGGCCGAAGAAAATGCTGCCCTCGGACCCGAGGATCTTGCCGTCGTATGCACCCAGTGCGGGCGGATGACATACCGGCCAGCAGAAGGCCGTGGCCTCCGTCCATGAAATTGAGCATCACATAGTTAAAATCCGGGTAGTCTATGTCCTCCTGCACGAAGCGGCCCATCGCGGCGTATACGCTCTTGACCTCCCCGCATACGCAACGCATGAAGTCGAATTCGTGCTGGCTGACCTCGAACAGGACGCCCCCGCAGTACTCCTGCTTCGCACGCCACGCCTGAGGGGAGCCCCAACCGCCGCTGATGCGGGTAATCGTCGCCGAGAAGGGCTTGCCGATATTGCCTTCACGGACAAGGTTGAGCATCGCGTCGAAGGGTTGCAGGTATCGCAGCACCTGACCGATCATCAGCTTCACGCCTGCATCCTTGCATGCCTGTATCATGCTTCGGCAATCACCGACATTAAGCGCCATCGGCTTCTCGCAGAAGACGTGCTTACCAGCCTTGGCGGCGGCGATCGTGATTGGGGCATGCAAGTAGTTGGGGGAGGCCACAATGACCGCGTCTACGTCCTTGTCCGCCAAGAGGTCCTCGTGGCTGATGTAGGAGCGCGTGCCGGTTTCCTCTGCATAGCTGCGTACAACATCTTCAACCGTATCGCACACGGCGACAAGCTCGCCGCGCTCTACGTCTCGAAGTGCATTGGCAAGGCTTTTTCCCATGCCGCCGCACCCAATAAGCCCGATACGCACATCTGTCACACTCATCCCCTCCTGAGGGCGGAGTTGCTGACTTGTGCACGCAAAGCAAAACTACTCCGTCAAGTTTTCCTATAGCATCGCTGCGGCGCATTCTATCGGGTGCTGATGGTCTTCAGCTTGCCGGCATCATCCATGACCGCGCAGGCGGCTATGTTGATATTCTTAACGACCGTAGCCGGTGTCAGCAGTACCGGCTTGGGCTTATCAGCCAGCAGATTGGATACACCGTAGAAGCCGACTGAGTCACCCGGCGAGACCAGACTGTTGTACCGCGGTCAGAAGAAACCGGAGCCGCGCGTCGGAGAAGAGCCGCAGGATAACGCGCGGGACATTCGGCCCGGTGAAAGCGCCGGTTAGAATCGGCGGGAGGTCAGCCGGACGGAGGAATGTCACCGCCCGGCCGTTGCGTGCTATAACCTTACCGTCGGCGTCAATCTTACCGCTGCATGTGAATTCGATGCGTGCTTTGCCGCTCTTAGCCGTCGGAACGGGTGAAGGTGAGCCGGCCCCCGTGTTGTCCAATCCGTAGATGGCCACCAGGTCGCCTTTGTCGAATGACCAGCTCTTGTTGGTGTCAACGATACACGCGACATAAATG
>JALGUK010000468.1 GCA_029820875.1 Candidatus Zipacnadia bacterium | reverse complement strand
ATGGCGCTGGTGATGGGCTCCTCGACCTGCCACATGGCGCTTTCGGACCGGGGTATCTTCGGCACACACGTCTGGGGGCCGTACCCGGACGCGCTTATCCGGGGGCTGTGGGTCTTGGAGGGCGGCCAGACGGCCACAGGCTCCATCGTAAAGTGGTTTGCAGACAACTTCTGCGCGCGGGAACAGGCTGAGGCAGAAAAGGCGGGCGGAAGTGTTTACGAAGTGCTCGATGCAGAGGCGGCTGCAATCGAGCCGGGGAGCGAGGGACTTGTCCTGATAGACTACTTCCAGGGCAATCGCACTCCTCTTCGCGATCCACTCGCCCGAGGGGCCTTTTGGGGCCTTAGCCTCAGGCACGGGGTCGGGCACATGATGCGCGCCATTTACGAGGGCACCGCATTCGGAACCCGGCATATCCTCGAGGACCTCGAGCAGGGCGGCTACCGGCTACAGGAGATTGTCGCCTGCGGCGGTGGTGCAAAGAGCAGGCTGTGGCTGCAGATCCACGCCGACGTGTGCAATGTCCCTATCCTGCTGACAAAGGTTCCTGACGCCACGGTCCTCGGCACCGCCGTCTGTGCGGCTGTGGGGGCCGGATGTTTCACGTCGGTGGCGGAGGCGTCGCACGCGATGGTCACCGTCACCGAGCGGATTGAGCCGAATCCCGCCAACAGGGAGACCTACGACTTCTATTTCGACAAGTACGTTCGCACCTACCCGCAACTGCGCGACCTCTGGCACGAGGTCGCGCGTCGTACCGGAGCATAACGGGCCAAGTGTACGACAAGGCGGCGAATGTACGGAGCCCGTCCGCTCGACTACCCGTTTCGGGCGGCGAACACGGCCCTTGATTCTTCGGGCCATTGAGGTGATCCCATGTCGGTGGACGACAGGCCTGTTCCTACGATAGAGCAGGAGGAAGTCATCGGCCTTCTGAGCCGCCTTGTTGCAATCCCGAGCACCAATTCGATGCCGGGTGGTCGGCCCGAGGACGCAACCTACGAGGTCGCCATTGGAGAATTTGTGGCGGAGTACATGACGGCCCTCGGGTTCGATGTACAAGTGCAGGAAGTTGTAGACGGCCGGAAGAACGTGCTCGGCACCGTGCACGGGCGCGAAGGCTCTCCCACCATCCTCCTTGACGCGCACATGGATACAGTTCCTGCTGTGGAGATGGAGATTGAGCCGTTCGAGCCGGTTATCGAGGATGGGAAGCTTTACGGCCGTGGCTCCTGCGATACCAAGGCATCGTTAGCTGCCATGATATGCGCTGCCGGGGCGCTCCAGAAGCTTGATGGAGGCCCTCCGGCGACTGTGATTGTCAGCGCGACCGTGGATGAGGAGTCACAGTTTCGCGGAATTCAAAAACTGATTGACGAAGGCGTTCGTGCCGACGTCGCAGTTGTCGGTGAGCCGACAAATCTGGACATCGTGGCGGCCCACAAAGGAGTCGTTCGGTATCAAGTCGTCACCCACGGCAAGGCCGCTCATAGCTGCAACCCTCAACTCGGGGTCAACGCCATTTATCACATGAGCCGGTTGATTGATGCCATCCAGACCAAGGTGATTCCAGCCCTCAACGAGAAGAGACATCCCTTGCTGGATTCGCCCCGCATCACCGTGGGCAAAATCCAGGGGGGACGCCAGGCGAACATCGTCCCCGAGCGTTGCGTGATTGACATTGACCGCCGCATATTGCCGACAGAGACCTATGAAGATGCGATGGGGGAGATGCAGGCGGTGGTGGACGAGTTGAGCGCTCAGGATTCACAGTTTCAGGCGGAGATTGTGCCCCCGCATACGGTCCAACCGGGGCTGGAAACGCCGACTAATCATCCGTTGGTGCGGGCCATGTCAGCAGCGGCGGAGCGGACCTGCGGGCGTGCGAAAGTGACGGGTGTGCCTTACTCCACTCACGCCAGCGCTTTGCATGGAGCGGGGATAACATCTGTGGTCTTCGGACCTGGAGACATCCGAAATGCACATTCGGCGGTCGAGTTCGTTCCTGTTAATGATGTTGTGAAGGCTGCCGACATCATTTTTGAAGCCTGCATCCGCTATGGAGAGAGCTATTCAGGGTGATGAAGAGCCAAAGCGGTGGTCCTTGGCGCAGGGGAACGGGATTCATCAG
>JALGUK010000025.1 GCA_029820875.1 Candidatus Zipacnadia bacterium | reverse complement strand
AGGCTCGGCGTGCGCGCCGGCTCTCTCCCGCATCACCTGCTCGCAGAAGGCGAGCACCTGCGCTTGTTCTTGCTTGCCGGCTACAAGCTTCGGAATCAGCGGGTGCTCGGGCGCGAGCACCATATACGTGATGCCGAAAACTGTGTCAATGCGGGTGGTGAAGACGCTTAGCCTCTCATCCAGACCCTCCACCTGAAGGTCGAACTCCACGCCTTCGCTGCGCCCAATCCAGTTGCGCTGCATCACCCGCACGCGTTCGGGCCACTCGTCCAGGAGTTCCAGGTCATCCAGCAGTCCAGGTCATCCAGCAGCCGGTCGGCATACTTGGTCGTGGCAAAAAACCATTGCTCCAGTTCACGCAACTCAACGACCGTGTCGCAGCGCTCGCAACGCCCCCCGACAACCTGCTCGTTGGCCAGTACAGTAGCACAGGTCGGACACCAGTTCACCGGCGCCAGCTTTTTGTAGGCAAGCCCCGCCTCAAAGAGCTTGAGGAAAAGCCACTGACTCCAACGATAGTACTCAGGCTCGCACGTGGAGATTTCCCGGCTCCAGTCATAGCTGATTCCCAACCGGTCAAACTGCTTCTTCATCTCGGTGATACAATGCTCGGTCCAACCCTTCGGATGGATTCCCCGCTGGATGGCGGCGTTCTCGGCGGGCAGCCCGAAGGCGTCCCAGCCCATGGGGTGCAACACGTTGTACCCGCGCATACGCATGAAGCGTGCGACCGTATCGCCGATGATATAATTCCGAACATGCCCCATGTGCAGGTCACCCGAAGGGTAGGGGAACATGTCCAGGTAGTAGAATTTAGGCCGCTTGGCGTCCATGCGCGTGGCGAATAGTCCTTCCTCATGCCATCGCGCCTGCCATTTTGGCTCTATAGTGAGGAAGTCGTACTTGTCAGCCACTTATTCATGCCTCCTGATCTTTTCAGCAGGCCGTTAGCACGCGCATCCTGTTGGATAGTCGGGCCGCGGCTTCGATGGGGAGAGGCCTGCAAGTGGAACGAGCACTCACATTGACGAGTATAGGTGAGCCAGGAGCGCAATGATAACCAGCACCCCCAGCCCCGCAAGCGCCGCATACAGTAGTGCAAAGCGCTCTGACCTGCTCAGTTGGAACTCATGGAAGTTCACCAGCAGCAACGCCGCCGCCATAAATGGCAAACCCGGAACATAGGGCACAGATGGGGTAATCACAACCAACATGCCCAGCAAACTGAACGCATAGATGGCCCAGAACGTGGTGGGGGCGTTCATCCGGAAGCGCCAGACGCAAGCCATGAAGATGCCGAGGAATACGAAGTCCCCCGGTCCCATCAGCGTAACAAACGCGCCCCCATGCCCCATCGGAACCCCCATTTGCGGGATGCCGACGGCAGCTCGCGCCACCAATGCAGGCGCAGTCTGCAGCGCTTTACCCACCGGGCCGCGGAACACCGTCAGAATGTCAACCACCGCTGCGACAATCGCCACAGGTAGAACCATGTTCCGGTCCTTTATGACTCGTGACACGAGCATTCCCAGGAATGCCGCCGCCACAATCATGGATGCATGTGCCCCCGCAAACCGCACGGCATCAAGATGAGCGACAGTGCTTTTGGGGAGGTTCGTGTCCGCACCCAGTATGAAGGCGAAAGTCACCCAGAAAGCGAGGGCGACCGCAGCCCCAGCCCCCTCTGCCTGGGCGGACATGGGGATGCGAGTCGTATAGTATACCAGGGCAAGCTGAAGAAGCATGAAAACAACAATCGAAACGGCGTTGCCCACAGCCGCATCGTGCACATGAATATACTGAGCGGCGATCCTCAGCAAGATGTACACGAACGCAGTGAAGACCGCCATCCGCGTGGACACTGCGGACCGCACAGCCTCGGCCAGCATTGCGCGCTCGACAGCCCGCCTGGTAACAGGATCAATCTCAAGCCTTCCGTTTTCCTGTTTCACGGCCCTGTCAGATTGCGTCTTGCCGCTGTCCATCAGTAGCATTCCGTGTGACAGATTAACGCCCCGGCTTTCCGCCGCATTATACCAGAGGAAGGAGGATTGTCAAGCGTAACCGCAGCCGGAAACGCTCTGTAACCCGGCTGTAACCGACCCATGTCGTCGGCCGACCGGTAGAAAATCGGCAAATCCTGCGTCCGGGCCCGGGACAGCTTCGACTAACCCTTCACACTCCCCAGCAGGATACCCCGAATGAAGAAACGTTGGTTGAAGATGAAGACAAGCAGCACGGGGATAATCGCAATCATCGAGGCGGCCATCAGCAGCGTCCACTCTGTCTGGTGCAGCCCCCTGAACGCCTCCAGACCGATCGGAAGCGTCTTCTTCTCGATGCTGTTAATCACGATAAGGGGCCACATGAAGTTGTTCCAGTTGCCCAGGAAGGTGAATGTAGTGAGCGTCGCCAGCGCAGGCTTCGACAGCGGCATGATAACGTTCCAGTATACTCCCAGCTTTCCGCATCCGTCCATCCTTGCGGCGTCCTCCAGCTCCGGCGGAATGCTCAGGAAGAACTGGCGGAGAAGGAATGTCCCGTATGCGCTGAACGCCGCGGGAAGTATCAACGCCGTGTAGGTGTCAATTAGCCCGAGGTTCTTCAGCAGAATAAAGACAGGAATCATCGTTACCACGCCGGGAATCATCATGGTGGCCAGATACCCCAAAAAGAGCGTGTCCCTGCCTGGAAAGTGCAAACGCGCGAAGGCGTAAGCCGCAAGGGAGCTTGTCAACACCTGAAGCAGCGTGACCAATACTGCAACATAAATCGAATTGAGGTAGAAAATCGTAAACGCATTCTTGATGGGTATCAGACCAAAGAGCTTGACATCCACCTCAATCCTGGACCACGCATCAGGATAATTCTGCCACACAATGTGAAGCTTCCGCTTCGGTATAAGCGCTGGCCGGGACCGCTCGATCTCCTTTTTCGCCGGTATGACCAACCGTTCACCGGCGGTTTGGTTCTTGACGTTGTAGTCTATGACCTCGACCTTGTCCCCTCGCCGCTCGACAAGCGCTACATAACGTCCCGTCTCCTCCGCGATGGACCGGTACAGCGGCAGCAGCCGCCCGTCAATCTTCACCCGCACCGGCAAGAACGAAAGGCCGAACCGCCTGATGGGCGAGAGAGTATCGCGCAGTTCCCTGCCGGTGACAATCCGGTTGGGAATCTCCAAGATTTTCCCGCGGCGGGGACTATGCGGATCTATGACCTTCACACGCGCCCCGTCTTTGATATATCGAATAAGCGCGACATCGAACTTCTCGCCACGATACTCAGCTTTGAAGACCTTCAGCTCCCGGTCATCAACCGTGACCGTAAGCTGCTTGGTCGGCAGCCACTGTGGTGGGAAGGTAAAAACCGCACCCGGGGCCTTCAAAGATGTGGAAAGCATCCAAAGCAGGGGCATAAGCATCGTTACGGCGCCTGCAGCCAGGAGCAAGTGCCCGAGTGTATGCAGAAGCCCTTCCCGCGCTTGACGGCGCTTCTTGGATTGTTGAGCTGTGAGCTGCTCCCGCACTTGCAAAGCGGTTTTGCCCCTTCTCTACGCGATGAAAGTTGCCTGCTGCTTGCCGAAACGCCAGTTAATCAGCGTCACGACAAGGATAACGGTGAACAGAATCCAGGCGATCGCCGCCGCATAGCCCATCTTAAACCAGTTGAAGGCGTTCTGGTAGATGTAATAGATGATGGTCGTCGTTGCGCCGGCTGGTCCGCCCTTGGTTAGGATGTAGACCTGCGTGAATGACCCCTGGAAACCTGCGATAACGCTCATTACGAATATGAAGAAGGTCGTCGGCGCGAGCATCGGCCAGGTGACGTAACGGAGTCGGTGCCACCAGTTTGCTCCGTCAATCTCGGCCGCCTCGTAAAGCTCCATCGGTACATTCTGCAGTCCCGCCAGGTATAATATGCAGTTGTACCCCCCCACAGCAGCCCACAAGCCCATTATGATGAGGGCGGGCTTGGCCCAGTGGGGGTCGTTTAGCCATGCCGGCGCATCGTGTACGCCTAACTTGAATAGAAGTCCGTTGAGAAGGCCGTACTCCGCATTGTAGATCCACCGCCACAACAAGCACAGCGCTACAGGGTGGCATACCGTCGGCAGAAAATAGATAGTCCGGTAGGCGACGATTCCCCGAAGCTTCTGGTTCAACAGGAGCGCCAGGGCCAGCGAGCCGGCCATCCCGATTGGAATGGCCATCATCAGGAAAATGGTATTGTAGCAATAGAACCAAAAACGCTCGTCGTTGGCTATCAGGTGCCCGACCGTGTCCCGATGGAAGCCCAGTACATCAATGAAGTTCTTCAGGCCCACAAAATGCGCCTGAGAAATGTCAGTGATTGCATCCCATTTGAAGAAGCTCAACAGTAGTGAGGCAAGCACGGGCAGAAATGTAAACGTCAGGAACCCGAGGATGTTCGGCAGCAGGAAGGCGTAACCGCCCAGCCAATCACGCCATCTGCCCGCGCGTTTTTCTGCCCGTCGAGGCCGAGGGGGGATAACCTTCTTGCCAGTAGGAGCCCCACAGGAGGGACATACGGCGACATCTTCCGGAATCTCCGCTTTGCAAAAGGCGCACTTCACACATTACACCTCAATACTCGGTAACCGGAACATGCCCAGACTCTACCAGTCAGGGCCCTCTTCATCACGGTCGCTTTCTTCCTCACCCATCGAATCGGAATACGAGGCGGTCTCATGCCCGCGAAATATCGTCACAACGAAATCGTCCCGCTCGTAGTCCTGCAGATATGCTGAAACGACATCGCGGTCGAGCTGGCTCCTAAGCGCCGTCTCATCCGCCTCGTCGAATGCCTCTTCGAGGATGACTGTGGCATAGATACGGTCCCCGGCGTAATGAATATCCGCCTGGCCGACCGTACGCTCATTGTCCCAGATCAGCACTATCTCCGATGTGAGAGTTCGTATCAGGCGCGTCAGTCTGAACCGAGTCATCCGATTATGCCTTTCGTAACCTCCGCCTCCCTGCGGCCCAGTGTGACGCAACTGGCCAATGGTACGAGGTCGAGCGAAAATACGAGTTCCAAACTGTGGTTAGCCTGGCGGAATCTTCCGCGCGAGGGCTCGATACTCCTTCAATAGTGCAGATTTTCCCGCCGCTGGACCCTCACACCTGCGGTTCAGAAAAGCTTCGCGATTTCATCCTGGTCGAACCGAGGAATAGGCTCCCAGCGGCCCTCCTGGAGCCATTGCACCCCCTCCGAGGCATCCACGACTTCCCCGACCTGCGCGGATACAATGCCGGCATCTTGTAGAGCATCAACAATCTTTGGCGCATCGGCCATGTCTGCAGCAATTAGCAGCGCTCCGGAGGCGATGGTGCCCATCACATCCAGGCCGAATTCATCGCACAGCCGTTGTCCGACAGGCAGTACAGGAATAGCATCCCGCCGGACGCGCAGACCGACACCGGCGGCGACCGCCAGTTCCCACAACCCGGTTGCAATGCCGCCCTCAGTCGGATCATGCATCGCGTGCACATCACCCGCGCCGCAAGCTGTCTGGCTGTCCCGAAGTACACTTATGCCCGGATAATGGAGGAATTCAGCAGCTTCGTCAATTGCATCGGCGCTGTACCCTCGCGCAAGCAGTTCGTCACGCTTCTCGCGCGCGATGATTGCCGTACCCTCCACCGGTAAGCCCTTCGTAACAATCAGAGCGTCTCCAACCCGTGCGCCGGCCGTCGTAACCAGCCGCTTCTTATCCACCTCGCCCAGCATGTGTCCCGAAAGGATGGGGCGACTCAATCCATGTGTGACCTCCGTGTGGCCGCCGACGAGGGAAATGCCCAGTGCCTGACACGCGCTCGAGAGTTGGGAGAATATGCGTTCCACAAGCTCTTCAGTAGCGCCGGCGTCAGGCAGCAGCAATGTCGCCAGGAACCATCGAGGGACAGCTCCGCAGGTGGCGAGGTCATTGGCATTTACACAAACGGCATACCAGCCTATCTCGTCGGTGGCGAAGGTGATTGGGTCGCTCTTGGCAACCAGATACCGGTCACCCATGTCAATAACTGCGGCATCCTCCCCGATTCCTGCCCCCAGAACCACTCGTTCGTCCGTGTGGCTGTAACGTTCCAAGAGCGTGCGCAACAATTCGAGATCCAGTTTCCCCACGGGCAGGCATGGCCAGTCCGTGGCATCGCGTTGCAACGAGGCTACCCCCTCACACCGGCCGTAGAGCTGACGTGGCGGGGCAATGAGGCCACAGAATCGAGGATAAGGTCCGCATCGGCGAGGTCCTCAGCCGACGCATTTCCAGTCAGAACACCCACGGTGTGTGTTCCGACTGACTTGCCGCAAGCGATATCCGTCGGGTGATCTCCGACCATGACCGCGCGTCCCGGGGGACAACCGAGCTGCCTGAGAGCATCCAACAAGTGCGATGAATGTGGCTTCACCTGTTCGCGGCCGTCCCGAGGCACAAGGACGCTGATCAGACCCGTCCAGCGGTCAATAATCGGCTCGACGGCGCGGCGACAGTTGCGTGTTACAACTCCGACCTTGATTCCGGCCAGACTGAGGGCCTTCAGACACTCTGTCACACCAGGGATAACGTCACAACGGGCTGCAGCTTCAAGCTCGGGGAGCTCAATCCGCTCGGCAGCCTCGATACGAAAGGCCTCGGCGGCGGCGGGACCGTCCCGCCGACCGATGAACTCCTCCGCGTCCGCAGCGGCCTCGAGAACAAACTTCCCGTCGAAAAGCCCCGGAGGCACTCCATACGCCTCGGCCAACTCTGCCACGCTCTCCCGCATGGCCGCAAAGTCGATTCTCAATGTCACCAGTGTCCCGTCGAAGTCGAAGACAGCAGCCTCTAACGGTCCAAGCACAGCGACTCCTCCAAAGTGCACTGGGTGGAGCAGGTATTTCCACCTGGTCCAATCGGTATCACTGGGTAGCCGCCGGTCCAGCGACACCCTTTAGTGCATCCTTAAGCCGCGAGAGCACTTTCTTGAGCTGCTCTTGTTCGCGGCCATAGGCGGCCCAGTCTCCCCTCTTGAGTGCCTCGTTTGCTCGGATGAGATGGCTCCATGCGGATTGTGCAAGCTGATGCGCTTGCGCACTTATGCCGGGCTTGGCCGGTGCAGACGGCGTCGCCGGACGGGGAGCGCCACTCTCAATGCGGGACACCTCGGCGGTGCCGAAGATGGCGTCAAGCGCCGAGTCAAGGGTATCGCGCATCACGACCTTCTTGCCATAAGCGAGGATAACCTTCTCCAGCGATGGCACCCCTGTCTGTTCGGCCACCAGATAGAGGGGCTCTATGTAAAGCAGCGAGGCGATTTTCTCGTTCTGGAGATCGTGGATGGGAATCACAAGCAGATTACCGCGAATGACCTGCGAGCCTTGCTGGCCCCAAAGCGTGCGTGCCTCGGAGATCTCTGGGTCCTGATCGATAAATGCCTCTATCTGCCACGGTCCCTTGTACAATTCCTTCTTGGGGAACTTGTAGACCAGCAGTTTCCCATAGTCCGGCTCGTCACACTTAGCCGCCATCCAGGCGATCATGTTCTTGTCCTCACGCTGATAAGGCGTGAAGGGGATAATCAGCATGAACTCCGCCTTCCGGGAAGGTGGGGTCTTGAGAATCACATAGTACGGCTCCATCTGCTGCTTTTGCGTCCGATAGATCTCGTTGGGTATCGCCCATCGGTCTTCCTGGTTGTAAAAGACCTGTGGGTCGCGCATGTGGTACTTACAGTATATCTGCGCTTGCACCATGAACAACACAATAGGATATCGCACATGCTTGACGAGTTCTTCAGGCATCTCGCTCCGCGGCTTGAAAAGCTTCGGAAATATCTTCCGGTAACACTGGATGATGGGATCCTTTTCGTCAAAGACGTATAGGTCCACGGTCCCATCATAGGCGTCCACGACAGCCTTTACCGAGTTCCGGATGTAGTTGATAGGCAGCAGATCGCTGACGGCCGAATAAGGATACTGGCGGGTAGCTGTGTATGCGTCAAGAATCCACTTAAGGCGTCCATTGGCGACCACAAGGTAGGGGTCACGGTCCAGATACAGGAATGGGGCAACGTTCCTCACACGTTCTTCAACCATTCGGTGGAACTGGATACGGCTGTTTTGATTGATGTACTGCGTCAGGAGTATCTGAAAATCTGGGAAGAAACGAAGCGTGAACAACAGCTTCCGCCCGAACGAACCGATCGGTACGCCGCCCTTTCCGGCATAATGAGTCATTTTGTTGGCGTTGCCGAGCGGATAGTCAAGCTCTTCAGCGTTGGTGTTGACGATGATGTAATCGCTCCCAATTCCCACACCTGCCGGTTGTGGCTCAGGGGGAGGCTGGGGAACCCCTTGGCCCGGCCCCTCGGCGGGCATACCGGCCACCGGCGAAGGAGGAGGCTGTGCAGGACCATGCGGCATATCGCCGCTTTGGTAGTAGAGGGCGCAGTAGCGCGGCGGGACTTCCAAACCCTTCGGGAACACGACCGGGATATCTCTGACGATGAACTTCGGCAGTCCCTCCGAGTCCTTCTCACTGACCGGCGACATGCACAGACCGTATCCGTGAGTATAAACGAGCTTCTCGTTCTGCCAGCCCACCTCCGGCGAGGCCATCTGGCGCGCGGCGAGCATCACCTGCTGATACTTCCCGTCTATCATGTAGCGGTCCACGTCCACTCCCGCAAAACGGTAGTATGTTCGAAGTTCCTGAAGCTGGCTGTAGGTCTGAAGGAGAGGACGTTCGTCCCACAGCCGAACGTTGTCAATCGTGGGGCGACTCAGCTCGATCTTGTTCGCAGTGAGGTTGTTTTCGATGTGAAGCTCCTTTTCAGCGTCCCCCTCCTTAAGCGGCAGCCCATAGGCCTTATTGGTCAGGAGAATATTGTGCTCTATGAACGGTTGCTCCTTCTCCAACTCGTTCGGAAGCACCACAACCCGATGCACCGCCGAGGGGATAACCGACCCTCCCAAGAAGGACACCGCAACCAGCAACCCGAGCGCAAGGCCAGGCCATTTGAATGAGCGGCTGCGTACTGTTACAAGCACCACCACTGCACAGATTACCGCAAGAACTATAAGCACATCATAGGCGACAAGCTTCGCGTGGACGTCCGCGTAGGATGCACCGAAGAAACGAGTGCTCCGTGTAGAGAACAGAATTTTGAACCGCTCCAGCCAGTAACCGTACGTCTTCCATAGCAACGCCGAGGCCAGCAAGATGGAAAGATGCACACGGACATGAGGAGCCGCGCTGATGGCATTACTTGAGATGTGAATCGTTTCTTCATACACATATACGAGGACCGTCGCCACGAAGGTAACCACCAGTCCGGCAAACGCCGCACCCCATACATACTTCAGGAAAGGAAGCCGGAAGACGTAAAATCCGATGTCCTTGTGGAATATCGGGTCGCTGTCACCGAATGGAACAGCATTGAGAAACTTAAGGTAAATGGCCCACTGACCACTGGCCACCAAACCGGCCAACAGCCCGCCTGCCAGAGCGAGAATCAGCAACGCTTTGTCAGCGTAAACCTCAATCTGTTCCCGCTCAGCTGGCGGGAGAAGCCGCCGCCCGATGAACGTCACGTCCGAGGGAGTGAGCCGCCGGGCGAGTCGCAGGTTGACATACAGCAGTACGAAGAAAACTACCCCCACAATCAACCCGAGCAGTATCCGAGTCCCAACCATGGTGGTGAATACGCTCTTGAATGTGAGTACGTCGAACCAGAGGTACTCTGTGTAAAGCAGAAGCACCTTCCAGATTACAACGGCAACTAACAAAATGGCGAAAATGATGATTCCCGTACGCTGTGATGAAATCACTCGGGTTCCTCCGTATCCTCGTCCTCGGCCAAGTCGTCAATCAGTTTCCTGAAAGTCTTAATTCGCTCATCGTCTTCCTCGGGAGCTCCTGGTTCCAGCGCCGCCTCCCGGAGCACTTCATCCGCGACGAAAACATCGGCATCCATCCGAAGTGCAAGCGCGAGCGCATCACTGGGCCGTGCGTCAATCTCGCGCACCTGGTTATTGTGCCGCAATGTCATAATCGCATAGTAGGTGCTGTCACGCACCTCGCTGACAACCACGCGCTCCAAGGTCGCTCCCAGACGCCGCAGCATCTCCGTCAGCAAATCGTGTGTCAAAGGCCTCTGCTGCGGAGTCCCTTGAAGCTTTACTGCGATGGACCACGCTTCCCAGGGCCCGATCCAAATCGGCAGAAATCGCTGATTCTCGCGGTCGGCGAGAATCACCATCGGACGCCCTAACGGGTCTGTTCCCACTTCCCGCACCACCATCGGCACAAGGTCCACTTGAGGTTCCTCCTATCTGGACGTACGGAGCCGTGCCCCTTCCGGTACCCATCCCCATCAGACCAAAGCCATTGCCCGTCGGCCGACGGTTCAACCGGTTGACTTACGGGTTATGCCATAGTGGATTCCTGCAGCCTCCACGGCGGCCCGCCAACTGCCGAAATATCTGGGGCTTGCAGCGGCTGCAACGAGAGCGCTATGGCTATGCTTCACGTCGGCTAAGCTCAGCTGGCCGCCCTCCCGATGAATCTCGCGGATATGTTCAATAATCTTTTCGCGAGACCACCGCTTTCGTTTACGCACGGTGCTGTAGTCAATCCCCGCTGCCTCTATCGCTGCTTCCCAACTGCCGAAAAAACGTGGCGCACTCGCAACAGTCACCAGGTATTGCTGTTCCCTCTTCGCTGCTGCATAGGAGAGGTCACGGCCTGCTGCATGGAGCTGCCTGATACGGTTCAAAATGCGTTCCCGCGTCCATTTGCGCTGGCGGCGGAAAGCCTCTTTCGGGTCCAGCCCGGCAGCCAGCACAGCCTCACGCCAACTGCCGAACAACCCCGGCCTGTAAGCCGCCGTCACCATCCCGCTGTACCCCAGGCGGGATAGATTATGCGTGCTAAGGCTCTCACCGGCCTCCCAAAGATCGCGGATTTCCTCCACTATCGCCTCCCGCGTCCATCTCCGCGAGCCCATCCGCACACCTCGAGGTCGCTAAAAGTGCTTACATGGACAACGACGCCGCGGCATCGAGACCCGCGGCGTGGTGGGAATACCTTGAGCCGCCTTTCTCATCCGAGCAGGCAGTCGGGTCCCCACTGACACTGCACGCATATATTGCAAACATACCACTTTCACAGGACAAAGTCAAGGCGTGCACCGAGCCTGAGCCATAAGGCGAATGCCCCTCCTCAGGGAACCTTTTGCCCCGCCAAACGTCTAAAAAAAGGGTGAATGGAACTGCTTGCGGAGTAATCTGACGCTTAACCGGAGGGAGGCGCAAAGAATGAGAAAGAGCATTCCGGTAGTTGTGGCGGTACTGTGCTTGCTCGCCTTGTCCGCCGTGTACGCTGACCACCCATATTCGGCTGATAGGGGCAGCAACACCAAAAGCTACTATAGTGAGCGCCAATACCAGGAAAGCCCGGGCTTTGTGCCATCGCCACGCCCGGTGCGATACTCCAGCCGCGAGCGTCGGCACACCTATCGCTACGAGTCGCATCCGTATAGTTCCCGGTACGATGACGGGTTTCGATACCGTCCCCCATTCGGCTACGATTCGATCGGTACACGCCCTCCCATTTACTATGATTACCGCCCAGGATATCGCTATGATTCTTACGGACATTACTGCAGGCCCGGAGCGGTTCTTCGATACGAAAACCGTGACGCGGGTCTGACAATCATCATCAGGCCGTAGGAGGCTTTGTTACATCCCCACGGACAGGCGGGCTGCAAGGATACGAGGCAGCCCGGCTTGAATCATATCCCTCTGGGTCGCCTCAATATCATAGGCGACCCTTTTCACCTGTACGGTTCCAGCTTGTGAATCTAAAAGCCCGTAGGCGGCGCGGGGGTCACCGTCGCGCGGCTGACCAACGCTGCCGCAGTTGACGAGGACCTTCCCCTCCGACTGGAATGCCAGCTCGAACAGCGGCGGATTGCACACGCGCCTGCAGCCGTCGTTATCTTCTATAATTCTGTACGCCTCCGGAACATGGGTGTGGCCGCACAAGGAAATGGGAGTCCGCGCAAGCTTCAGTGTTGCCAAGGCCTCCCGCGGCGAGGTTATGTATTCATCAGGGTCCTGCAGCGCGCCGTGCATTAGGGTGAATTCACGGGTTAAAGCGACGTCTCCGAGGTCGCTCAGGAACCGATGGGCCTCTTCGGAGATGACCTCGCGCGTCCAAAGAATTGCTGCTCTTGCCGCTTCATTAAACCAATCCTCTTCACCGGGCTTCACCACGCACCTATCATGGTTGCCCGCGATGCACACCCAGGCCCGTTCACGCATTATTTCGCAGCATTCGTTGGGCCGAGGGCCATACCCCACAATGTCTCCTAAGCACAGCAACCGGTCAATCTCCGGCATGTCCGCAAGGACCGCCTCCAGAGCAACGATGTTGCTGTGTATGTCTGAGACAATCCCATAAAGCATGGTGAATTACATCCAACGGGGAATTTACGGCCCTGCAGATGCCCATACCGAGCCGGTAAAGTACAACAGGATATAAAACAACACCGTCAGTGAGCACCCCAGCAATGCTCCCGCGATGACCTGGCCGATAGAGTGAATCCCTGCCTGAACGCGGCTGTGGGCCAGCATACCTGCGATGGCAACGGAAAGCACCGATGCCGGCGCGTTACGGGTAATGAGTATAATCATGCTTGCGAGGAAAAACGCGAGGGCCGAATGTCCGCTTACGACTCCTCCCCTCATCACCGTGCCTTTGCCCGTCCAGCTCTTGATCGCGATTACCGCGAGGCTGACCAATACGACGCCGACAGCGGACAAGCGGACTGCAATGGAACTCCAATCAGGGGCGGGAATGGCCTTCAGCAATCCGGCGAGTCGAGCATTTGTGGTGAAGATTACCGCTCCGACCAGCACCGCGTTGATACTCGCCACGAACACTGCGCCGGCGGATACGTCCTTGGCCACCTTTGCGACCGGATGGTAGCTTTTTACCGAAATGTCCATCGCGGATTCAAGGGCCGTATTGAAAAGCTCGGTAATAAGTACCAGTGAGATTGCGAAAAAAAGCAGGAGCAACTCCAGCTTGCTCACCTGAAGCAGAACCGCAACCACCATCACCAGAGCCGTGATGATGAAATGCGCGCGTACATGCCGCTCAAAACGCAGCGCATGCATCACGCCGTCAATGGCAAACTTGAAGCTTCTGGCGACGCTCTTCTTCTCTAAGACCGGACCCACTGTCAGCTCACTCGCCTTCGCCGCCGTAGCCCAATTCGGCCAGTAAAGCGCGCTGTCTGCAAATCATTTTCTGGCGTTTGGAGGGTGTATCGTCCGTGTACCCAAGCAGATGAAGGATACCGTGCACCAACAGAAGTATGACCTCTCGCTGCACATCATGGCCATACTCTTGCGCTTGCCGCTCGGCTGTTTCCACCGAGATTACAACGTCGCCGATCGGGACAGGTTCGCCCTCCAATGCCTCTTCGGCGGACAGAGGGAACGCCAGGACATCGGTCGGCGTGTCTGTGCCCCGATAAATGCGATTAAGTTCCCGGATGTGCGCGTCATTTGTCAACAACACGCTTAGCTCGACGTCCTGTCTCGGACTTTCCCTCGCGAGGGTGGTCATCGCTGCCCGGCGCAGCTCTGCCGTCCCCACCACCGACGGCCGTCGCTTCCGAATAAGCACTTCCATCGGCCGGCTGTCCTCCTGTCACTGCCTGTATCTCTTCCGAGTACTCGATTCGCCGGTGAAATATTCCCTGTAGAATCGAATTGAACGTTCTCTTAATCTCGTTAATGTCCCCGAAAGTCAGGGCGCTCTCATCAAGCTGGCCGTCGGCCAGGCGGTTGTCAATAATCTTGGATACTACCGCCGCCACCCGCTGCTCGCTCTTTTCCGGCTGCGAACGGACCGCCGCCTCGACCGAATCGGCGAGCATAACGATTGCCGCCTCTTTACTCTTAGGCTTGGGACCCGGGTATCGGAACGATTGTTCGGACACTTCCTCGCTCCCGGCTTCCTCCAACGCGCGCTTGTAAAACTGCGCAAGCAGCGTTGTGCCGTGATGCTCGGCGATAATGTCCCGTACGACCTTGGGAAGGTGTATCTCGCGCGCCATCTCAAGGCCGTCTTTGACATGAGATTGAATGACCAAAGCGCTCAGGTATGGGCTTAGACTGTCGTGCGGGTTGGGAGCGCCCTGCTGGTTCTCAATGAAGAAGTATGGCCGCTTGAGCTTGCCGATGTCATGGTAATAGCAGGCGGTGCGCGTAAGGAGTGCGTTCGCCCCGATTGCCCTTGCCGCCGCCTCAGCTAGGTTTCCGACAATGACACTGTGGTGGTAGGTCCCTGGGGCTTCCACAATCAATCGCTGGAGGGCCGGCTCTGCGGGATTTTGCAGTTCCAGGAGCCGCAGATCCGTGGTGATGTCCAGAACATTTTGGAACACCGACAATGCAGCAAGGGCTATTAGAGTCGAAACCAGTCCGAAAGCTGCGGCGACCAGGAGGCTCACTGGGCTGATAGACTGCGCAAAAACGCTGTCTGTCATCATCACTAGCGCTGTGTTGCTTGCAGCCAGGACCGCTCCGGTCCGTAAGACGATCTGAGTCCGCTGCGCAATGTTGCGTACAGCCACAACGGCGACAAGACCCGCTGGAATGCTCAATACCACCAGGCGGAGTTCATTGGCGGCAGTGACGATGCCGATTAGCAACCCGATAACGCAGACCGCCAGCATGGCCAGCTCAACATCCAGCAGAAGCGCAATGACCATGCCGGCGCTGGTGACACACAGCAGAGCCACATCTTCGTAGATTCCGGTCCCGCGGGAGAACTTAAAAGCCACCAGAGCAACGACGATAATTCCTGCAAGCAACAACAACAGCCTGTCATCGTTGTAAATAGTGGGCCGATAATTGCGAATGTACAACCCCAATACACCGATAAGCACTACCAATACGCCGGCGGTGCTCAGAGCGCGGCCGTAGTCGAGATTAGGCTCTCTGAGGCCAAGCGCCGTGAATTCGTCAATATGGCGCTGCGAGACAACCTCGCCCGGCCGGATGATTGTGTCACCCACAGAAATCGTCCGGATTACCTTGGGCACTTTCTCGAGCGCGGCTTCAACCTTCTCCTGCGTCGCCTCGGCGTCGTAGGTGGCATTGACCCGCACCGTCTTCTGTGCAATCTCCGCAATCAGGTCACGATAGCGCTTCTTGTACTCTGTGAAACCCGCTGCTTGCTTCGCAATGTCCTCGCGCACCCGCTTCAGGTCATCGGTGTCGTTGCGGATATCCTGGGCCATCTTCGCCGATACAAGGTTCGTCACCGTGCTCTCGAGTGCTTCCAGCGTGGATGCATCGCAGGAAATGAGGGCCGAGATAGCCGCATCCGACAACTCGATATCCAACTGGTCGCTGAGCGCAGCCTTCTTTTGGGCCTCGGTTCCGAGTCTGTCGTCGTTGCGGACTGTCCGGGCAGCGCTGAAAATACGGACGACGCTGCGCTTGACATCCGTGACGCTGTTGGTGTTGCGGTCATACACCTTACCACCCGTCATCACCTCACGCCGCTTGGCCTCACGCGCCTCCTGGGTCGCCTCCGTGTCCTCGTAGCTCACGCTCCGCTGCGCAACGATTTTCCGGTCCGCCATATCATTGACATTCCATGTGACGCGCTCGGGAACGAACCGCCCCGAGACCGTCAGTGCCAGGGCGACCACTGCAACTGCGCCTATGACCAACTTCCTGGCATATTGTCCAGTAGTGGGCAGCAGCCCAAAGAAACCGCGACGGCGGTCGTTACCGTTCTTGTTGTTCCCCTTGAGCGCCATAGCCATCCTCGTCGGGTCTCTACTACAGCCGCGCATAATCTCTTACTGAGACTCGTTATCCTGACGCAACCGTTCTCTTTCCCGCTTCTCGTAAGCCTGTATAATGTCCTGCACCATTCGATGCCGGACGACATCTGCATCTGTCAGGTACGCAAATTCGATCCCGGGCAGGCCCTTAAGAAAGCTCTGCACGTCCACTAATCCGGAAACCCTGCCTTCGGGTAGGTCAATTTGAGTAATGTCACCTGTTACAACGACTTTGGAGCCGAAACCGGTACGGGTAAGAAACATCTTCATTTGCTCGGGCGTAGTATTCTGTCCCTCGTCGAGAATGATAAAGGCGTCATTGAGAGTTCGACCGCGCATATATGCCAGCGGCGCGACCTCCAGAATTCCCCTCTCCCCAAGCTGCTCGGTCCGCTCAATGCCGAGCATCTCATAGAGAGCATCTGTCAGAGGGCGAAGGTACGGGTTGACCTTTTCACGCATGTCTCCCGGCAAAAATCCCAGCCGCTCGCCCGCCTCCACAGCCGGACGGGTCAGGACCAATCGTGAAACCCTCTTCTCCCGGAGCCGTGCAAGAGCCACAGCCACGGCCAGATAAGTCTTACCAGTTCCCGCCGGGCCAATCGCAAACACGAGGTCGCTGCGCTGCATCGCCGCCACGTAAGCCTTTTGCCCGAGTGTCCGAGGCCGAATGAACTTGCCTGTCCGGCTTCGGAGAATCGGTTCGCCCTTCAAAACCGCCAACGCCTCCTTATCACCCTTGTACGCCATACGCGCAGCATACTCCACCTCGGACCGCGTGAGTGACCGCCCGTCACCGAGGGCATCCAGTAACCCTCTTAACACTTTAGCCCCCCGCTCTACATCCCGCGGCCTCCCGCGTATGTCGAGGCTATTCCCGCGTACTACCACTTGCACGTGAGTCTCCCGTTCGATGATTTTAAGGCCCTCATCGTGAGACCCCAACAGCAACGGAATCTTCGCAGGGTCATCGACGCTGATTGTAGTCTGCACTTGGTCGGTCAAAACGCGCACATACCTCCACTGTTACTCGCCCAACAGGCTCCGCGCGATCTGGTTGACCGTCTTGCCGTCAGCTCTTCCCCTAAGCTTGGACATCACCACTCCCATGACCTTTCCCAGTTCACGAGTGCTCTGGGCGCCAAGCTCCTCGATGGCGGCCCTAACCACTTCCTCAATCTCTGCATCGCTGAGTTGCTGCGGAAGATAAGCGGCCAGCGCTCGCGCCTCCGCCTCCTCAGCCACCGCACGCTCTTGCTGGCCTAATCTACGATATTCTTCCGCCGCTTCCCGACACTTCTTAGCCTCGCGAGCGAGAACCTCGACCGCTTCCTCCTCGCTCAGCTCCCTGCGTTTGGCGATTCGGGCCTCTTGCAGCGCGGCCCGCGCCATCCGGATGATACTTACACGTTCCGACTCGCCGGCCTTCATCGCGGACTTCATATCTTCAAGAAGCTGCTCGGCAATTCCCATAACTTTCTGTCCTCCATACCCCCGGCACATTGAGCACCAGTGACACTTGAGCGGAGGCTCAGCGTCCTCCGCTCACTGGCACGACCAATTTAGATTGGAGGGGAATTCCCCAGGTCACTGCGTCTGACCTTACCCCTTCCACCAGTTCACCGTCGCTGTCTGCGCTCGCGGCGACTCGCAAGCCGATGTTTCTTCTCGCTGGGCTTCTCGTAACGCTCCTTGCGACGGGCCTCCTTGAGCTTGCCCGAGTTTTGTATCGCCTTTCTGAAGCGGCGCAAGGCACCCTCGATGCTCTCCCCTTCAGTAACCTTCACCCGTGCCATACACTATCCCTCCCCTCTGACCACAGCATTCCGTACGAATAGGACTATAGCACATTGTCTGTTGCCTGTCAACGGACACTGAAGAGGTCAAAGGCTTGACGGCTTCAGATACCAGATGCAGTTGCTTGGTTGCACCATGCTCGACGGCGGCCCGCCCCCCACGAAATCGTTAAGTCGTTTCTGACCATCGTATGGCGAGAAAGCGAACCGCGGGTTCTCCCGTGAGAGTACACGCTGTATAATGTCCCGACTGGTCATCAGCAGTGCTCCTAAGGCCGGAACTGGATGGAATACAGGTCCGCGTCTTTGAGCATGAATCGCAGCCGGACCGGCTGCCCGGCAAGGACGCTGACGTCCGAGCCGCCCTCCCAGGAGACGACACGCGCGATGTCGTCCCCGAAAATCTCCGGGCACTGTGCGAGTGTGAAGCCGTCAATCGGATTGCCCTCCGCGTCCTGAATCTCCACCTGCACGCTCCCTGCAGCTGATGTCGAGTAGTTGATGACAAGCTCCCGGCCCTCGAAAGTGAGCGGCTTTGTCACCAGCTCACCGCCGCTGAGGGGTGCTTGAACCGACACAAAACCGTCAATCCGCAGCGTGTAACGGCGGAAGCGGTTCTCACGCTCGGCATGTGCATACTCTTCCGTCACGTAAATGGAAATCTCCGGCGGGGCGTCCTCAATCGCCGACTTCGTTTCCACCAGGCCCCAGTTCTGGTAGTTGTCGCCGTAGAACCAGCTATCCCGGGTGCGCAGGCCCGGCCGGATGAACGATTCGGGCCATATGCGGAAGTGGAGACCGTCATGGCTCGCCATGAGCATACCGTCCGTAATCGCCGTGCCCTCCCGCCGTGACTT
>JALGUK010000467.1 GCA_029820875.1 Candidatus Zipacnadia bacterium | reverse complement strand
GTAGGCCAGCATGGGCATGATATACAGGTCGTGCTTAAGCCGCGGGGCGACCCGCTCCAGGAGCGCGTTCCCTTGCATTACGTCGGTGCACAAGGGCAGGTGCCACCCGTGGCTTTCGATGGACGCGACCGGAATAAGGGCGGTATCGCACGTCTCCCGCAGCTTCACTACTTCAGGATGGGTCATCGTTGCGGCAAAGTAACCAGGCATAGGCGTCACCAACTGTCCGACAGAATGCGCGAGTTTTCTGTCATTCTGAGGCGAAGCCGAAGAATCTCACTCGCGGTGGCGAGTCGCTGTAGCCGGGGTGTGTTCAACGAGCCCGCCAAGCCAGCAACCCCCGGACGACCACCCCACTTGGAGATTCTTCGCGTCGCTCCGCGATGCTCAGAATGACAGTGTTGAGAAAGCGCCCGATCTGGGCCGCTCGTCCTCACTCCGACTCCCCCGCCTCAGGCTTCTTCGCCCGCTTCGCCTTGATCCGCCTCGGCGCCCGTTTGAACGTCGGCTCATCGGCGACACTACCAAACAGGCCCAGGTCAAGGCGGTGCGGCAGCTGGAGCTCCTCGGTCCCGGCCAGCAGCCCCTCAATCGTCAGGACCTGCACCCGCGGCACGCTCTCGAGACGGCTTGGCGGGTCATACAGGCCAGCTTCCGCGGCCTCCTGTAGCATCGGCCGCGTGGGCTTCTCCAGGGTAATCAGCGCGCCGATGGCCGCCTTCTCCCGCTCCATGACGCCCTTGAGGTCCCGGACGTGGCTCACCGATACGTGCCCGCTCTTAACCTGGAGGATCCCACGCTTGGCCTTGCCGGAGTTGTCGTCGAAGAACAGGATCATCCCGTCAATTCCCCTGTCCGCACCCTTCTTCGGCTTTCCAGCAGGGCGGGCGCGCACCAGGCCGAGGGCCCAATACTGGAACTGGTGACGGTTTTCCAAGGCCAGCGCTTTTGCGCTGGGCAGGTCCTTCGGCTCGCCAATAACCTCGTAAGGGTTTAGGTCCTCCCCGAAGGCGTCGTGCAGCCGGTTCCTCATCAAGGCGATGGCGAGGTGGGTGATGTCTATGCCGATCCAGCGGCGGTGCAGGCGCTCGGCCACGGCGACCGTCGTCCCACACCCGCAGAATGGGTCGAGCACCAGGTCCCCCTCGTTGCTGCTGGCGCTGATGATCCGCTCCAGCAAGGCTTCCGGCTTTTGGGTTGGGTAGCCGAGGCGTTCCTTCCCGATGTGCATGGCGTCAGCTATGTCGAACCACGTGTCCCCGACGAGGGCATCCTCGGCTATTAGGTCGCCCTCTGTCTCGAGGAAGTACTTCACCCGGATGCCTCCGGTGCGCGTCCGGTGGATGCGGCCCTCCGCCTCAAGCCGCCGCACGGAGTCATCGGTGTAATCCCCCCGGGGGGCGGTCTTGAACCAACGCCCGTTTTCGTCCTGTCTCAGTCCCCTTCGGCGTGCCTCGGCCTGGGTGTATATGTGCCTTGTGTACTGGTGGCGGAAGAGCTGCCGACCGGGCGCCTTGGAGTAGAACAGAATGATGTCGTGGTTCCGAGGAAACTGGCGGGCAATCGCCTTCGCACCTCGCCCCCCGTAGTGCCAAATGATCTCGTTCCTGAAGTTGTCCGCCCCCCATACCGCGTCCATGAGCAGCTTCAGGTAGTGACTCGCCGTCGGGTCGCAGTGCAGATAGATGCTTCCTGTGGGCTTGAGCACGCGGTGCAGTTCCACAAGCCGGATCGCCATCATGGTCAGGTAGGCCATCATATCGTTTGTGCCGAGAAACCTGCGGAGCGCTTGCAGCAGGTCCGAGACTTTAGCGTGCGGGCCGGTCACCACCTCGTGAAAGGCGCTCTCGGCGGCCATGTCCCAATGCCAGAAGTCATCGAAGGCCGTGATCTGCGCCGGGGACTCGGTGCCGTTCGCCTCCCGGAAGAGCACGTTGTACGTGGCCTTGCTGTTGAACGGCGGGTCCAGGTAGATCAAGTCCACACTCTCGTCGGCGACGTGCTCCCGCAGGATGGGAAGATTGTCCCCGAAGTAGAGCTTGTTCGTCCACTCGGCTTCCACAGATTGGTCACTCCTTCGGCATGAAAAGGACGTTGTGCCCGGGACGGGAATGGCACCATTGGTGTCATTCTGAGG
>JALGUK010000466.1 GCA_029820875.1 Candidatus Zipacnadia bacterium | reverse complement strand
TGATTGTCTGCGACGAAATCGGCCGAATGGAGATGTACTGTCCCGCGTTCTGCGAGCTTCTGGAGAAATGCCTGGACGCTCCCAAACCGGTTTTGGGCACAATCCAGGCCCGGCGGCACGAGTTTCTCGACAGGATACGCCAAAGACGCGACGTTGATCTCGTCGTCGTTACCGTCAACAACCGCAACTTGCTCGTAGATGAGCTGGCAGGCCGGCTCGGCTCGATACTAACGGCATAGCTTCAGCGCGATTCGATACCCCGGATTGCTCGTGCCACATTCTCACGCGTGGGGTCCAGCTCCAGGGCCCTCCGCAGCGGCGCAAGGGCTTCATCCATCCGCTGCAGCTTTATGAGCGCCAGTCCCAGCTTCTCCCACGCATCGGGTAAGTCAGGTATGAGTTCCACCACCCTCTCCAGTGTCATGGCCGCCTCCGCGAACATGCCCCTGTAAAGATATGCAAGGGCGAGGTTGTAGTGCACATCGGCGTCCCGGGGCTTATCGGCGGCGGCCTTGCGAAGCTCGACAATCATGTCGTCAACGGCTCCCGTCACCGGCGCCCCGTCCAGCCGGGCGCCGCACGCGCCGCAAAACTTGTCTTCATCCGGGCATTCCTTGCCGCATGACGGGCACTTCATAGCATAACCTCCACAACCGTTTCAGGTGTTCCCCTTACGGCGGGTTTCCGGAGCCACCGGGATGCGCAGCGCAGCCCGTCCTTGTTGCCTTGGTGATGATGGTGCAGCCCCAGGGCGCTTTTCGAGAGCATCATCACGCCCACCGGGCATTGACCACTCTCCCTCGGGCTGCTCGAACTCCCTGAGAGTCTTGCCGTAGCCGTGCATTCCTCGCACGATGAAAGCGGCGACGGCTATCATCAGCATCAACGCGAGTATGACAGCCAACACGATGGCGGGAGCCTGAGACTTTTCCACTTGCCACCCCTCCCCTACCTGAGCACGCGCTCGTCTCCGACACGGTGCGTGAAACCGATGCGGTCCAGATATTCGAGTATCGGTACTGCGTACTTGCGCGTCGTCCCGACCAGGTCCCGAAATTGCGAAACGGTCATTGCTCCCTTTTCGGCCAGATACTGCTTGATTTGAGCTTTCGCATTTGCAATGACATCCATGTGCATAATCAATTCGCCCACCGGAACCAGTTTCCCCTCATCCATGAGCATCTTCAGCATGGTTTGAGCGTCAGGGCTTTCTGCAAATGCAAGCAGCTCACCCTGCGTAGGGGGTGCAAAACCGGCGTCGCGACAGTATGCTTCCATACGCTTCTTGAGAGCATCGTGCCCGGGAGAGAGGGAAACGGCGTGATCTGGAAGACGATATCCGCCGGCCTCTGCCACGATGACGCCTTCGCCAGCGAGGTGCCTCATCAGCGCGTCCAAAGCATCCTCGGCTCCCGAAATACTCACCGCGCTGCCTACCTCCCGCTTAGGCATCGCCTGCTGCAGGGGGTTGGCCGCATGGAAACTGCGCAGAGCCGTCAGCACCCGATTGGTGAACTCACGCAGCGCATCGGCATGAACCAACAGGTCCGAGCCCGACAGGGCCACGATACGCCCTGCCTGCAGAAGGGCCTCAACTTGCTTCTGAGTCTGCGCGGGGTCCTGTTGCAGCTCTTGGGCCAGGTTAGCGATGGTCGCCCCTAAGGGACCTCGGTCGGAAATCTTGTGTTCGAGGCGCTCAGCGGCGCTCCCCTGCTCCAGCAGGGAAAGATAATCCAGCACGGGCTGCTGGTAACGCTTATGCCGTCGAGGATTCGGGTCGAGGACTACGCCGCCTCCGATGGTCATCGGCGGAGAGTACCGGCGGATTATGAAGCGATCCCCCTGCGAGGCCGCTGTCATTTTTTCAAGGCGGAGCTGGGAGAACGCCTCCGAGCCGGGTTCAAGTGTTTCCGAATCGAGGAGGACAACGCGACCAAGAACCTCAGCCGTGCCTATGTGAATCCGAATACGCTGTTGGTTGCGAAGCGGTCGGGGAGCGGTCGGTGTGAGAGTAAGACGGGCATCGAGGAGGTAGGTGGGGCGCATGGAGCCGGGCCGGACAAGAATATCCCCGCGTTCCGGCACGTCCTTGCTCAATCTACTGAGGTTGACGCCAACACGCTGCGCAGCATTGGCT
>JALGUK010000465.1 GCA_029820875.1 Candidatus Zipacnadia bacterium | reverse complement strand
AAGGTTAAGAAATTAAACAGGTAACCATTGCCAAGAACAGCCTGGCTGAACGCCGTCCAACGCACGGCGATAAAGTCGCCGTGCTACGGAGCTACGCCCGATCAATCGGGCTATTTACGGCACATAAAGTCCGATTCATCGGACGCTGCTCTGTAGCCGGGCGACTTCATCGCCCGGCGGTCTGGCCGGCAAGCAAGCAATCGTTGCCCGAATAAATCCTTAAACTTCATCAGCAGGCTTCTGCTGCTGAGCCTGGCGAACTTCATCAGCAGGCTTCTGCTGCTGAGCCTGGCGCTTCAGCGCCGGGCGGGGGGCGGATCTCTCAACTACTGATTACACCGACCTGGGCCTCGGTGCAACTCCCCATAGTTCACCGAAGGCCTCGTCGTGAGCGCTCAGCCGAACGGCCTCTCGACCGAGGCAAATAGGTTCTTCGCGTATCCGTGGGGACATCGCCGGAGGACCTGGACGTGAACGTCCAGGCTAAGAGAACGAAGGGCGCTAAAGAGTGTATCGAAAAATTGCGATTATGGTCAACTTTTACCTATGTATGCACAGGAGGGTTGTGACATAACGCGAGTTTTCCGACACACTCTAAAGCGCCCTGAGCCCGCTTCAGCGGGCTTTGTCCTTTCAGCCCGATGCTTGAGCATCGGGACACCAACGCGAACCCTACTATTCCACGTAGAACCGAAAAGCCGTCACGTCGGCGTCCACTAGACCTCGGAGGTCTCAACCGTTCAAGACCTCCGAGGTCCAGGCCAATCTTTAGTTCCTATTGAATGACCTCTATGCCTCCCATGTACGGCCTCAGCACCTCGGGCACCACGATACTGCCGTCGGCCTGCTGATAGTTCTCCATGACAGAAATCATCACTCGCGGCAAAGCCAGGCCCGACCCGTTGAGAGTGTGCACGAAGCGCGGTTTCTCCCCTTTTGCCGGCCGGTAGCGGACATTGGCCCGCCGGGCCTGGAATGCCTCGCAGTTGGAGATGGAGCTGACCTCCAGCCATTCACCGCAGCCCGGGGCCCACATCTCCACATCGTACTTCTTCGCCGCCTGGAAGCCCAGATCGCCGGTGCACATCTGAACTACGCGATGGGGAATGCCCAACCGCCGGCAAACGTCCTCGGCGTCATTCACCATCGTCTCCAGCTCATCATACGAGGTGTGGGGTTCCACGAACTTGTACATCTCCACTTTGTCGAACTGGTGACCACGCTTGATGCCGCGCGTATCCCGCCCCGCCGACATCTTCTCCCGGCGGAAACAAGCGGTATAGGCCACGTAGCGCAGGGGCAGAGTGCCCGGTTCCAGTATCTCGTCACGGTGGAGATTAGTGAGAGGCACCTCGGCGGTGGGCACCAGGTACAGGTCATCCTCGGCATCGTAATACACGTTATCGCGGAACTTGGGAAACTGCCCCGCGCCCCACATGCAGTCCTGCTTGACGATGAAAGGCGGGTAGACCTCGGTGTAGCCATGCTCCGTAATGTGCAGGTCTAGCATCCAGGCGATGAGCGCTCGCTGCAGCCGCGCGCCCAGTCCCTTGAGCACGTAGAATCGCGTGCCGGAGATTTTCACCCCCCGCTCGAAGTCGATAATACCCAACATCGGGCCGAGGTCCCAATGCGGGAGCGGCTCGAAATCGAACTGGCGGGGTTCCCCCTCCGTGCGCACGATGACGTTCTCACTCTCGTCCGCACCGACCGGCACACTCTCGTGCGGCAGGTTGGGCACTTCCAGCATAGCCGCTTTCAGTTGGGTCTCCACCTGACGCACGCGCTCCTCAATTACCTTGATGCGCTCGCCAACCCGGCGCATCTCCTCTCGCATCTCGGCAAAGCGACCCTGAAGTCGCTCCCGCTCTGCACCCTTAGCTTGCTTGATCTTACGTTGCAGCTCTCCCATCTCCCTGGAAACGGCATTGCGCTGGGCACGGAGTGCCTCGGACTCGGTGAGCAATGCACGGCGTTCCTCATCCAACTTGAGTATCTCGTCGATGGGAGCAACGGCGTGCAACTTAATCAGAGCTTCTTTCACCTCATCGGGATGCTCGCGGATGAAATTCAGATCCAACATCTCTCTCCTCCTGAACGTAGGCTTACATAACTCCAGTTCCGAAGAAACGAAGCGCCTTCTCAAAAAGCAGCGAACCCTTGAAGGGGGGTCCGAACGGCGCCAGGCTCTCCCCTACCCCTAGCCTTGAGAAAATATAAAACAAACGCCCCCGTCCGCGAATGCCGTGACCTCACGACCACGGCCTCACAGGGTGTAGCGCACACCCAGCGCGATAACGGGCGTACCCGGCCAGGCATACTCAGTAGTTGAGAGATCCGCCCCCCGCCCGGCGCTAAAGCGCCAGGCTCAGCAGCAGAAGCCTGCTGAAGCAGGCTGTGGTGGCCTCGGAGCCGCCGTCCACATTGGCGAATGGTGCTTCAGCATCCTTCGCCTGCTCAGCCTGGACGTTCACGTCCAGGCGACGTGGCAGCAGCACCGACTTTTCCCAAGTACTGATACTCAGTAGTTGAGAGATCCGCCCCCCCGCCCGGCGCTGAAGCGCCAGGCTCAGCAGCAGAAGCCTGCTGAAGCAGGCTGTGGTGGCCTCGGAGCCGCCGTCCACATTGGCGA
>JALGUK010000464.1 GCA_029820875.1 Candidatus Zipacnadia bacterium | reverse complement strand
CAACTACATCGTGGCGGTTAGCTCCGATATGCCGTCAGGGGATGACTATTATCACTTTCGAGACGACGCGGTGACCCTCTACTACAACGATTTCGACGGCGGCTCCGGCGGCTCGGGGGGATCTGGCGGCTCCGGGGGAGTCGTTCAGCGAGACCTTCCGAACGCTATCCGAACCGGCGTACTCACCACCTGGCGGACCCTCTGGACCGAGCTCGACAGCATGGGTGATCCGGATGATCCGGGTGCGCACTCCCGCGGAATCTTCGTTGGCGAAGACGGGGATCCCGAAGACGACGTCAACTTCGATCCGCATAATCCCGACATTTCGTTTCTCACGACGCAAATGGCGCGGGCTTGCGTCCGAGTTCAGTCGTTGGCCCCAGAGTTTGACACACGTGACGACCTGCCGTTCCGGCACAACTTCTATATGCTAGACAGCGTAGGCGTCACAAGAGATGTGCGCGATGTGGAGAGCGAGAACGACTTCTGGAGCGCGCATATCGTGGGTGTCTATGAGGCCGACGACGCCAAGGATTACGACCCGGACGGCAGCCCTTGGCACATTGGGCAATCCAATGAGCCGATTATCATCTACGAAGAAGTCATTCGGGATTTGAGCCAGAACTATGTGCGCGGTGGCCAGCAACCACAGGCCGCGATAGAGAGGCACATCGTCCTGCACGAAGTGCTGCATCGCTTCTACGGGCCGCATGGTCAAAATCCGGGCGACGAGGAGTACTGGAACCTCACGACGACGGGAAATATGGATCCGGAGACTACGGTTACGGGGGACGATGGCGACAACGCACTCACTCCCCAACAGCGGCGGTTTATTCAGTACAAGCAAAGTTATCCCCACTTGTGACACCGTGCTCCTTGCGGCGCTCCCGGGCACTAGCACAAACACTCTCATGCATTAGCATTAAG
Source organism: Candidatus Zipacnadia bacterium (assembly GCA_029820875.1). The sequence goes on along the minus strand of JALGUK010000464.1, from coordinate 1,213 downwards.
GAGGACCGCTATGACGACCGTCATTTGCGTAGCCACGGCTATCTTGGCCCAGGCGCAGGAGAAAGAAGCGCTCCCTGTCAGACTCGAGTTGGCAGCATACAAAGTGAACGTCCTGGATCCGTTGTTCGCCAGGGTGACGACTACCAACACGAAAGATTATAGGGTGCCGCTTCCCCACGACCTGTTCCTGACAACCGGATACACCTTTACGCGCGAGATCGATCCCTACCGGTACACCTATCGTTTCACCTCGGAACACGTAAGCGGCTCCCAAGGGTTTGTATCCCTCGATCCGGGACAGAGCATCACCCTAGATTACGAAATACTGGAGTGTCCGCCCGGCGACCAGTTGGAACACAAGTTCTGGCGTGAGGTGGCCCAGCCCGCGCAGAGCCATATCGCCGCTCACCTGTTCTATTTCCCGAAGAACAGGCCGCCAGTACCCATTGATCTGACGGCACGCAGCCAGATAGACATCCTTGAGCGTCGTGCCGATGAGATGAAATTCCTCACCGAGCTGTACGCCGAATCGGTGAGGCGGCACGAAGAGCACGAGCCGGCCGACGGCTGGGAGGCGCTCGGCTCGAGGCCCAGCGACTTTGGCCTGGCGAGTTTCCACCCTTATCCCGACCTGGTTAAGAAACTGGTCGCGTACGAGGAACGGCTTTCGCCCGGCTCGTTGCGTGACATCGTGCACCTGGTCCGATTGACGCAGACGATCTACCATTCACGGATCGAATCCGACCGGAGGGGGACCGTCGAGGAGCTGCTTCGCTGGCTCGACACGCTTCCCGAGATCGAGCGGCACTGCCTGGCGCTGCGGATCATCTCCTGGGCTTCATACAACCGCCGGGCGGATGACCCGGCAGTCGATCTCCTCGTATACGAGACGGTCCAGCGATTGCCGCAGCGGTTGTACGAGTTCGAAGACTACCGCGCGTATCGACTACAAGATTACGCATCGAACCACCCGGGATTCAAAGCGTACCTCAAGCAGCGAGAGCCCCCTGATTCCAAAGAGTGAGCCACGCCGGGTGCGATCTCTGGCGCGGGAACTCTCGAGCAACGGCTGGTGCTACACGAAGTTCTTCATTGCTTCCTTGGCGCGCACGACAACCCAGGAAAGAAAAGGGGACATCACTGATTGTTTTGCGTCTTCTGCGGCCGGCCAGCAGCGCGGAGGGTGAATTGGAGGCCCAGCCGGTCGCCGGTC
>JALGUK010000024.1 GCA_029820875.1 Candidatus Zipacnadia bacterium | reverse complement strand
TCCAGCTCCCCGGAGATTCGATTGAGCGCGCGGGACCTCACAGAATACGGGACCGTCACGGGCGTGGTGAAGGACGCAACGACAAACGCACCGGTCGCCCTCGCCGAGCTTGAGGTGCAGCCCATCTTCGGGGGCGAGGTAACACCGCCTGATGAGGTCCAGTTTGCCCACACCGCATCCGACGGGTCGTTCCAGGTCACGGGCTTTCTCGGAGGCAACGGCCGGATTATTTGTCGGGCGTCGGGCTATCTCACCCAGGAGCTGCCTATCAGTATCGAAGTTGGTGATCCCCCGCCGCCGGCCAAGCCTTACACCATACTACTCACGCCGACGATCACCAACCTTGAGACGGGAACGCCGCTCGAAGGAATCGTCGTCACCCTCGGCGATGTCAACGCCACAACGCAGGCGGACGGGTCCTTCACGGTCGTGGGCGTCGTCGTCGGCACGCAGACGATAACAATCAACGCCCAAGGTTATGACCCGTATTCGGCTGAGGTGACCGTCTCGGCGGACATGGATACTCTTCGGATAGCGCTCTCGCGGTCCCTGCCGCCGCCATCAGCGCCGGCGAACGTCCGCGGGACGGTGACGCTGGCAGGGCAGGAGAGCGGTGCAGGAGCGACGGTTGTGGCCTTAGACGCAGGCGAGAACCAAATTGACTGCGCCACGACAGATTCCGCAGGTACCTACGGTTTGTTTCTGCCGCCGGGAACATATACCATTCGCGCATCCGCGCAAGGCTTCACGTCCCAGGAGCGCCAGGTGACGGTGCCGGGCCTGGGGCAAGTCCTGACGGGTATTGACTTCTCACTCGTGCAGTAACGCCTCTGTGCAGGAAGCGCTTGCAAATCGTTCGCTTTTGTGATAGTATTCCGACCGGCTTTGCGCTGAACAGTAGGGACCGCATTTATACGCGAGCCTTGAAGGAGGAATTCGAGTGAAGGCCGGATGCTCCGGGACCGGTGTAATTTGGGCGGCTGCACTCGTTGTATCATTGGCGGCATTGACTCTCTCAGGCTGCGGAGGCGGAGGGGGCACGAGCGGCCCCGCTTCCGCGACCGGTATAATCGTCGCTGACGGAACATTCACCCCAATCGCCGGGGCGACGGTCAAGATTGACGGGCAAACCGGCACGACCGACGAGAGCGGTGCCTTCAACATCACGAACTTAGCGTCCGGCGAGCAACCGATTACTGTCACGGTATCAGGCGGGCAATTCCAAACGTATTCATCTACTGTCGCCCTCTTAGCCACGGCCAATGACTTGGGCACCATCTACATAAGCCCCGTAACGCAGGCCAGCAACGGAGCTGTGAGGGGACGTGTGCTTGACCAGAACTCCCAGCCGGTCTCGGGGGCCAACATCCAACTCGGTCTGATCACGAGTCAGAGCCGTGCGGACGGGACGTTTATGGTCTACAACGTGCCGCCCGCCAGTTACACGATGGTTGTCACTTACGGCGACCTGACGGCAAGCGTGCCCGGCGTGCAGGTGCAGGCAGGCCAGACGACCGACGTGGGCGATGTTGCCCTTTCCGCAGGGCCGCCTCCACCGCCGTTTTGAGGTAGCGATACACACCGGTTTTGCGACCGCTTCCACCAGCAGTCCCCGACGTGGTTCAGCGCCACCAGGGGGCTGCTTTGGGCATAACCACAAGTAGCGAAGCAACGCTTCAATGAGGCGGACGTGATGATGAGGGCCAGGTGGCGGCAGGCTGCAATAGGCGCAATTGTCCTGCTGTTCGGTTTAGTAGCGCTGGGTGTTTGGTGGGCTGGAAGGCTCCCGGAGCGGGAGAAAAAGCCTGGTTTGCCGGTACAAGGGCCTCGAGCTTCGGCGCAAGCGCGCCCCCTTTTTAGGACGGGGCCTGTGAGGCTGCGTGGTGCAGATGAGAAGGGGAATAAGCTCTGGGAGGCAATGCTCGAAAGGGTGGAGATCTCGGGCGATCAAAGTCGCGCCACATTCCAGAACCTCGGTGAAGCGACCATCTTTGACAAGGCGGGGCAAGAGGCAGTCCGGCTGACGGCTAAGCAGTTTCGGTACAGCCTCAACAACAAGAACTTCGAGGTCATCGGCGATGTCCGCGTAATCTCCAAGCGCGGAATCGCGTTCAAGACGCAGCGGGTGAAGTGGGTCAGCGCCACGCGTGACCTCGTTTGCCCGGAGCCGGTGGTCGCCATCCACAAGAACGCCGTTATCCGCACCGCGAAACTCACATTCCACACGGCCACCGACCGCGTCGAATGTCCGACCAAGGTCTCCATCACAACACCCAGCACGCAAGCCGTGGCCGATCGGGCAGAGATTGACTTGAAGGCGCAAACCGTGCATATGATCGGCCTGAGAGGGACTATCGTTGACCCGGAGGCGGCAAAGAAAGAATTCGACGTTGCCAAACAGGGAGCCTGAGCACCTGCAGCCCGGTTACAGGGATGCACAGTGCGGTCCCGTAAGAAGGCGGGCCATGAGCGAGGGCTTGCGGGCGCTGGCCGCGTTCATACTTCTGCTGCTTTCGGCGGCGTTCATAGCTTACGGCCAGGCGGAATCCCCGAAGGCGACCTCACCGCCGGCGGATGTGGAGTCGTCTGCGGCCCCGGCCAAGACGCAGCAGCCGCAGGAAGCCCCGGCCAAGGGTACCAAGACGGAAAAGGAAAAACGCCAGTACAAACCGGTGCAATTCCAAAGCAAGGGACCGGCTCGAAGCGACCTTAAGAACGATATGCACTGGCTGAGCGGCGATGTCGTGTTCACGCAGGAAGATACTAAGCTTTTCTGCGATGAGGCGACCTTCAATGGCAAGGAGAACACCGCCCAGGCGAAGGGCCACCTCCGCATAGTCAACGACGAGACCACCACTATCACAGGCGATCTGGTGACTGCTGACTTCGACCGCGAACTCGCCGTTATCACAGGGAATATCCGGTTGGAGACCCAGAAGAAGGGCGAGCCGAAGCCGGACGAGAGTAAGAAAGACAAGGAATGGCGGAAGAAGACAATCCTTACCTGCGATAAGATTGAGTATTACTACGGCGAGGGCCGCGCAGTCGCCACCGGCAATCTTAAGGTGTTGCATGACAAGTGGACGATTACTGGAGATGAGGCAGTCTATCTGGAGAAGGACGAGGTCGCCACGATAACCGGCAATGTCAAGGCCGTTGATGAGGAAGGGCGCACCATTCAGTGCCCAAAGGCAACCGTGTCCTCGGAAGCCCGGCCGCCTGAGCAGGCACAACCCTCGGAAGAGACCCAACCCCCATCACAAACCCAAGGCCCGTCCGAAGAGAAGACCGAACGGCCACCGGCTGTCTCCACACCCGAGGCTCCACCTGCTGAGCAACAGCCGTAACTGCGTCAGTTGGCCGCGCCCTTGCCTCTTCCCGCTCGTGCGTTCCGCTTCACGCGGCGCTGCAGCCCCGTCTTAGAACGGCATCTGGGTGATGCTCTGGGAGATCAACGCCACCGCGATGGCCACCATTCCGATTAATCCCATGCCGCAGGAGAAGCCCGCCAAAAGCACGGGAGTGTACTGGCGCCAGGTCTTTTCACCGAAGCGCTTTGCGAAGTAGTACCGACCCAGCAGGGCGCCGAACATCTGGGGGATCAACATGTGCGGGAACGTTCCCATCCCACGGATGAACCCGTAGACCAACATCACCGGCCACCTGAGCGCTCCAAGCACCCAGTAGCTTATCAGCCCGAAACTCAGCCCTCCGACAATCACCTTCCACTTCAGCGCCTGCATGAAGACTTCTTGACGCTCCGTAGTTGCTGAGATCCACAGCCACGACTGCATCGCCTGGAAGTGCCAGAACTTCTGCGCGTAAGGGTACAATACCGATGGAATGGGCGCTAGGCGCCAGACGAACTGCCAGAAGAGCAAGCTGCAGAAGATGGCGATCGGGAACATCAAAAGCTCGGCCTTGACCATACTCGTAATCTTGGTCCCGGTCAGCTCCACCTCGCGGAAGCGCTGCGCATACCCGCCGTAGTTGGCGAAGGGGATTGGCGCAAACCAGATAGCGACCCCCTTGTACCCGCTGAGGATGAACGTTGCCTCGCGCACCATCGGGAAACCGATGAACTGCCCCGTCAGGCCGACCATGCGGGCGTTGACATACGAAGTCAGCGGCGTCCAGAAGAAACCGTAGAAGACGAAGAATGGCCACGGGAACTCCGGCACCAGGTACATGCAAAGCGCGATGTACCCGATGGTGGAACCGACGTACAGCATAATCGCCGCCCAAAGAGGAATATCGCCGCGACCGGGAGGGATATCGCCGACGCCTGCTTTTTTGACCTTGCCGCGCGCCGCCAGGTAAGAGCTGATTACCCGTCCACCGCCGATGAATGCAATCGCGAACCCGCTGCCGATGGTGAAGCTCAGCCAGAAATCAATCTGGTTGGCGAATGTCGTCTGGATAGTGTCCATCCCAGGCTGCCATTGCTGGAGTATGTTAGCCTTGTACAAGATGGGGTTTGCCACAGTGGTAGCGACCGCCGCAGCGAAGCCCCCCGCCACAATCCAGAACGGCAGCACCATGCCAACAAGTATATCGGTGAGATTGGTGGTAATCCCAGTGGGGGCGGCCGGCAAGAATCGCTCGGTGCCTTGGGTGAAATCAATCCATGGGATTGGGAGGATTGCGATGGGCTTTACAAGCAGCACACCACTCAAGGTCGGGATGCCTACGTAGATTGTCCCGAAAGCCACCCCAATCATTGTGCCGATGGAGAAGACTCGCCATCGCCATGTTTCCGTCTTGGCACTGCTCTCGGCCAGGGCTGTGGCGCCCTGGGCGGCGATGGGAGCCATCGGGAACGGGAGGCGCTCGCGGTCCGAGGTGATTCGGAAGAGCGCGTAGCCCATCCCAAACCAGCTCAAGCGGCCGAGGATTTGGCCCGCCATCAAGACCAGTATTGCTGGGAGCCAGTCGGGGTGGAGAAATGTCCGATGCGCGATGGCAGGCGAGGTGGGATTAGGCGCGACCCACTGTGGAATCTGGTCCCTGAACGCTGCCGCCGAGGGCGCCTGGACCATGAATTGGTTCCAAATCAATTGAGCGAACGCTCCACCGGAGAGCGCAATACCGCCCATCATGCTGACCAGGCCTCCGGCGATGTAGTACAGAATGTAGATTTCCTGCCGTTTGAGGACCGTAAATGAGCGGCGAGCGATTTCGGTGAAGAGGATAATCGTGACCCATTCGGCCGCCGGCCCCATGGACTGCCCTGCTACCAGCCCCAGGTAAATCGAACCCGGCATCATCACAAAGCCGATAAAGAGAGCCCCGACGACGGTTTTCCAATCGAAGCCGTCAACGAACGTGTCGGGAGCTTCCATCAGCTCCCGGTATTCAGCAAGTTCTTGCTCTTCCCGGGACGCCATAACGCGCCTTCTCACCTTGCAATCAATCGCGAGAAAATGGAAGGGTCAGACGGCATAACCGGCAAGACACCTCGCAGAACTCAGGCCCTAACGTCTGCTGGGTTTACACATTGAAGCTCCGGTCGCTCAGCCGGTCTCCTTGACCAGGCGGCGCTCGATAGCGGCGATGATAGACTGCGCCGCCGGGACGCTTCGTACGCTGATGATATCGTCGTCAACAGCTACCGCAGGCGAGCCGGCGATACCCAACTCCTCGGCCAGCTCACCCCATGCCTCATGTTCGCTGACGTCAACATTGCCCTCAAACTGGGCAGCCGCTAAACGGGCTCGCTTCAGGCAAACCTGATATTGCTCCCTATCTGTGTCCGAGCCGAATACCCTGATCTGTATCATCGCAGGCGAGCCTCCGAGTTTAGACTGAGTGAGGCGGCCGCCGCGCGGTTATGACAATGACCGCAGGCTTTGCTTCAACGCGCGAGCTGATTCCACAGCCAGCTGAAAACACCGATCATACGCAGGGCGACGATCAGTAGTAGAATGCCGAAAATCCTCCGCAGGAACTCCTGCGAGTAATACTTTTCCATCGAATCTATCAACGGAACCCCGACCAGATAACTGCCGATGATTGAGAATGCGCCGATTACGCCAGCGACCGGCCAAACCACGTGACCCAGTAGATACGACTTATAAGCTCCCGCGAAAGAGGTCATTACCATTGCGGCCAATGAAGTACCGGCGGCAGCCGTCATCTCCCACCCGAAGAGCAGGGCCAACGACGGAACCATGATGACCCCACCACCAATTCCGAAGAATCCGGAAATAACACCGACGAGAAAACCGATTCCTGCAAATGCAAACCATTCACTCGGTGACTTTAACACGTCTTCAACCTCCAGCGTGGTCCTATCCGGGATATTGAACATCGCCGCCGGCCTTCGATAGTGAGTAGGGAACTTCGGGCGGCTTTCCGTGTTTTATCACATAACCCACCAGGCGAGGCTGCGGAACCCGTCAGGTCGCGGGTGGACACGGGTTATGGGCTATTGCTCGCCAGCGGTTTTTTCCGCTTTCGTTTCCGCATCGGGTTCTTCGTCAACTTCGACGACGACAGTCCCGCGCCCGCCGCAATACGAACATCGCACTATGGCCCAGTCCCGGTGGCGGCGACCGGCGGCGAAGAGGCAGGTGTCGCAACTTTTGCCCCCGGCTGCCGTACAAACCTTCTTGCCGCCGCAATGCTCGCACTGGACCAACTTTCGCGCCATGTATAGCTCCTCCCCGTGGCACGTGACGTGAGGATGCAAAGAACCGCTTGCATACATTCGCCGCGCGAGCAAAACTGTCCTCCCGTTGTTTCTCTCTATGTGAAGGGGTTGAACAGTTCAACGGCGAATTCGTCTGAAAAGTATGTGTAGTCAGGGGGCTGTAGCATAGACGATGTGATGGCCGTAATTTAGGAGGGTTTGGGTATGACAGGTCAACACACTCGGGGATTTACTCTTATTGAGCTACTGGTTGTCATCGCCATCATTTCCATTCTCGCCTCCATCATCTTCCCGACTTTCTCGCGCGCTCAGGAGAAGGCGCGCCAGACGGACTGCGCATCCAACATGCGACAGCTTGGTATGGCCTTGAAGATGTACGCATCCGATTTTGACGGCTACTTCCCTTTTGCGTTCATTGACACGGGTCAGGGGCGTGGAGATTGGTACGACTGCTGGCGATTGCTCATCGAACCGTATGTTCACAATACTGCAGTCCACCGGTGCCGCTCGCATACCGATATCCCCGGGAGTTTCCCCACGTATGGCTCGTATGGAATGAACCTGAGCGCCAGCGGGCGCAGTTCGGCGGGCATATACGACACCGCGAGCACAATCCTTCTGGCAGAGACCGGTGGAGCACCGGTGGCCGTAGACCCAAACACATTCGATCCGGCCCTGCACGATCCTCTGATGAAGGTCCAGGCGCGGCACAACGACGGTGCCAACTTCGACTTCATAGATGGCCACGTGAAGTGGTACCGGCCTGAGGGAACAGTTGCACCAAACAACCTGTGGGATGTTAACTGAGTTGAGGGGGCCTGACGCGTCAGGGTCCGCTTTCAAGCCTTTTCTCTTCGTCGGCGGCGGCGAGGACGCGTCCGATAATTCCGACCAGTTCCGCAGGGTCGAAGGGTTTATCTATGAACAAGTAGCAGCCCAGCTTCTCCGCTTCGACACGTGCCTCGGTACTGCCGTAGGCGGTAAGCATAACAACAGGGATATGGCGGGTATTGTCGCTGTTTCGCATCCTCCTAAGAACCTCCACACCGTTCATCCCCGGCGGCATGGCGATGTCCAGCAGCACCAGGTCAGGCGTTTGCTCCTGCATAAGGTCAAGCGCCTGTTGTCCCTCGAATGCCTCCATGACCTTGTACCCCGCCATCTCCAAGTTGATTTTTATGATGGCCACGACATCCGCTTCATCGTCAACAACCATGATTTCTTTGGTGCTGTCCGTGTTCACGAGCATCACCGCCTAACCCCCGCGATTTGTGCGGGGCCTCGCCACGGACTCAACGTCGGCATCGACAGGATAAGTCATCTGTTCGACGAAAACTACGTCTTTCCTTCAACGGTCTGCAGAAGTGGCGGGAATGACGAGTGGTGCCGCCCGGCGGGACCCACTGCGGACAATCGAAAAGGAGTCTGGCAAGGGAGGCAGTGCTATTGGCGATAGAGCAAACACTTATCATCATCAAGCCCGACGCTGTAGAGCGTAGGCTGATTGGGGAGATTATCAGACGGTTTGAGGCTGCAGGCCTGCAAGTAAAAGGGCTGCAAATGCTTCAGATGGACCAAGCCCAGGCCGAGACTTTTTATTCGGAACACCGTGGCAAGGCATTCTTTGAACAACTGGTGGACTACATGACTTCAGGGGCGTGTGTAACCGGAGTTGTCGAGGGAAAGTCCGCGATTGCAAGAGTGCGCGAACTGATGGGTGCAACGAATCCCGCTGAGGCACAACCGGGGACAATCCGCGCCGAGCTGGGTCAGGACCACACCCGCAACAGTGTACACGGGTCCGATTCCCCCGGATCGGCGAAGCGGGAAATCGCGTTCTTTTTCCCGCAACTTGCGGTGGATTAGAGGTGGTAGATGCCTGGACGCCGCCAGTTCTTGAAGGCGTTCCGCGTGTCTACCAGGAGTTGGGCGTGCTCGGCAATGAGGTCGTAAGGGTAGCAGGAGTGATCCGTGATCAGCACCACGCAATCAGCTCGCTTAATCTCCTCCACGGTCAGCTCCCGCGATTTCATCATCGCACCGTTGTTGGCAAACGTGGGGACGTAGGGATCGCTGTAAGCCAACTTCGCCCCGCGGGCACGCAATTCGTCCATGATAGTCATGGCTGGAGATTCCCGCGTGTCACTGATATCCGGCTTGTAAGCGACCCCGAGGAGCAGTATCCGAGAGCCGTTTATCGCCTTGGAGTGTGAGTTCAGCGCGGCGCTGATCTTGTCCACTACATACAGGGGCATTTCGAGGTTGATTTCGCTGGCCAACTCGACAAACCGGCTGTTGAAGCCTAACTCCCTGGCCTTCCACGAGAGGTAGTACGGGTCAACCGGAATGCAGTGGCCTCCAAGCCCGGGCCCGGGGGTGAAGCGCATGTACCCGAACGGCTTGGTGCTGGCGGCGTCAATTACCTCCCACACGTCAATACCCATGCGATTGCACAGCAACGTCAACTCGTTGACCAAAGCGATGTTGACGTTACGGAACAGATTCTCGAGCAGCTTCGCAGTCTCTGCGGCCTGAGTGCTTGAGATCGGGACGATCTGACTGACGATCTGTGAATAGAGCGCCGCAACCGCTTCGCGGCATGTGGGAGTGATCCCAGCGACCAGCTTGGGAGTGTTGGCGATCGTATGTTCATTGTTACCGGGGTCAACACGCTCAGGTGAATAGCCGAGGAAGAAGTCTTCGCCGACCTGCAGACCTGTCTCGGCCAGAATCGGCAGCACTACCTCCGCCGTGGTTCCCGGGAAGCTTGTGCTTTCAAGCACTACGAGCTGCCCGGGCCGCAGGCGCGCGGCTATCTCTCCTGCTGCAGCCCGCACATGTGAGACATCGGGTTCACGGTTTGGGGTAAGCGGCGTCGGGACGCAGACGCAGATGGCATCACAGTCACCAAGAACGTCAAACGACTCGGTCGCGGAGAGCAGGCCCGCCTCATGCAAGCGTGCGATACTATCTGCAGTCACGTCAATGGTTGTGGGCTGATGGAGTATGATTTGGTCTACCGCCCGAGGGTTGGTGTCAATTCCTACCGTTTGGAATCCGTTCTTGGCGAACTCAACTGCCAGAGGTAAACCGACGTAGCCTATACCCACGACCGCGACTCGCGCATTGCGCTGCTTAATCTTCTCTATGAGAGTCTCAGCTTGACTTGCTGACTTGTCCGGTAATGCTTGTGGCTCAGCGATCACCCGTGCAGCCATCGCACCCCATCCTGTTCGAGATTCCGAGATTCCAAATATTCTTCTTGGCGCGGTCTTTCGTATAACGGCACCTTCGCCTTGAAGATTCCTCGCTACCTGATTGGACCTCGCTTGGATTGCCCTATTCGGCCCAACTGTACGTGCTACCGAACACCGTCCCTGTCACACATACATACAAGTAGAGGCGGCGTCCTGCAAGATGCGACCAATCCGAAGGAGCATACTACCGCTCAATCTGCAGCATCCTCACAGGTACGATATTGCCCCCCTCAAGCCTGACCGCATTGCCGGACACATTTTCCCGCCACACTCACCGGCCTCCACTTCACGTCTCCAGCGAGCTAAGAAGACCTCCAGACAGCGCTCCCGCAGGCGTTGTCATCCTGCCGCACCCGCGGCTGACACTAGATGGGGATATTATCAACATCCAATTATACCACAAAAACGCGGCGGATGTGAAGGGGGCTTCGTGCCAATTGCGCTGTTCCTGATTTCGCTCACTTGACAGGATTGCACGTGTTTCTTGTTATCGGCACCCCCTTGCATATTCTTTAGGACATTTTCTCTTCCGAGAAGTTCACGGTGACTCTTGTCACTTTCCCAAAACCCGCAAGCCAGGCCTCGCTCGGGCCTGCATGATGGATGCAGGAGAATCCGAGCAATCTGTCAAACACTTCCATTTAGAATCCGACTGGCCGTCGGTGGTGAACGGCCTCGTGGGAATCGTGGGTGTATGGCATGCCTGGGTTGGAAAGCTGTGGCGGTTGACGCGTGCCCGGGCATAGTTCCGACCGTTAACGGCTTGGTTGCGTGCGTAGCGAGGTCCAGGAAATGCTCTGTCCTAACTGTAATCACAAGAATCGGCCTGGCCGCCGCTTTTGTTCAGAATGCGGTGCCCCGCTGGAAAGGGCATGCCCGGCATGTGGGTTTGTCAACAGCCTCGAGGACCGGTTTTGCGGTGGTTGTGGGGCGGAGCTTCTACCCGACGGTACTGCAATTCCCCGCAGCGCCGCCGCACCGGCGGCGCAAAGAGAAGCTCCATCCCATCTCACCGCCCCCGGCCATTCATCCATTTCCGATGTCCTTGAAACCGAAATAGTCGCCGTGGGCAAGCGCATGTCGAGCGTGCTGGCAAAAAAGGTGCAGGCTGCGACGGCCCAGGGCGGCGGCGAGCGGCGGACTGTCACCGTGGTGCTTGCGGACCTGTCCGGCTTCACGGCTCTTTCGGAGCTGAAGGACCCCGAGGAAATGAAGGATTTGATGAATCGGTGCTTCGACTTCCTCGTGGACACGCTCCACAAGTACGAGGGGTATGTGGACAAGTTCATCGGCGATTGCGTGATGGCCCTGTTCGGTGCCCCGATTGCTCACGAAGATGCTCCGGAACGCGCCTGCAGGGCCGCCATGGAGATGCAGAGCCGTCTGGAAGCGTTCAACGACGAAGAGGCAAGCAAGGACCCCGACTTCCATCCTCTGAAGCTCAATATCGGCATCAACACGGGCATGGTCGTGGCAGGTCAAGTGGGAGCCGAGACGGCAGGCAGGTTTGAATATACCGTCATGGGCGATACGGTGAATGTTGCATCCAGATTGGAGAGTTTCGCCGAGGGCGGCCAAATCGTCATCAGCGAGAACGTCTACGAGCGCGTGCGAGGCTCGTTCGACATCAAACCGCTTGGCGAGATCAGGGTCAAGGGTAAGAAAGAGCCGCTGACGGCCTATGAAATCGTCGGCGCTAAACGAAGCGAGGCCCGTATCGAGGGACGCGTCCGTTCGGGAACGATGGCCCGCTTGCAGGGGCGGGACGCCGAGCTTAATGTCTTGATGAACGCTCTACAGAGGCTGAAAAACGGAGAGGGCCAGGTCCTGGCCATAGTCGGTGAGGCAGGTGCCGGTAAATCTCGGCTGGTATACGAGCTGCAAAACAGCGAGCAGGCCGAAGACACACCCATTTACCAGGGACGTTGTCTTTCCTTCGGTCAAAGCATGCCTTACCTGCCGTTCCTGGATGCCCTGCGGCAGTTCTGTCATATTGACGAAACCGACACCGAACAGGCGGCCCTTGAAAAGCTCACGGCGGCTGTCGAAGCCGTCGGCGACAACATTGGCTCCGTCCTTCCCCATATTGCGAGCCTGCTGTCTTTGAGTAAGGAACCGGTGGAAATCGCGGGGTTGCCGCCGCAGGAACGACAGGCCCGGACGTTCAGCGCGGTGAAACAACTCCTGTTTGGGGCGGCCAAGCACCGGCCGATAATCCTGGTGATGGAGGACCTGCATTGGTCCGACGAGCCATCGCGCAGGCTGTTGGACTATCTCGTTAAAGACGTGTCCGACGTCCCCATCATGCTCTTGTGCTTGTACCGCCCGGTCTTCCAGCATAACTGGGCTGAAAAACCTTGTTATACCGAGATCCAGCTCGAGCGGCTGTCGGATACCAGCAGTATGGAACTGGTGAAGGACTTGTTGGGCGCGGAGCGTATCCCTTCCCACTTCCAGCAGTTGATCTTAGAAAAGACGGACGGAAACCCCTTTTTCATCGAGGAACTCATAAGGTCGCTGCGCGACGTCCAAGCCGTCTGGGTGGAGGACGGTGAGGTCGTGATAGGCCCCACCCTGGATAAAGCAGTGATCCCCGACACCGTGGAAGAGATTATCATGTCCCGTATAGACCGACTGCAGGGGCCGACCAAGACCGTGGTGCAGGAAGCGGCGGCAATCGGCCGGAGTTTTCGATATGAAGTGTTGGAACGCATTCACACAGGCCCGAACCGCCTGAGCTGGCACCTTGCCACTCTCACAACGCTCGGGTTCATCGTGGGACCCGAGGCCGGAGGGGCTTCTGTGGCTGCGGCCGAGGAAATGGAGTATCATTTTGAGCACGCCATGATCCAGGAGGTCGCCTACAATAGTCTGCTGCTGAGCAGGCGAAGGGAGCTACACGGCCGGATAGGAGAATGCCTGGAGGAGCTTTACCCAGATCGCCGGGAGGAATTCCTGGACCTGCTCGCTCACCACTATTACCACAGTAACAACACTGAGAAAGCCTTACAGTATTCAGTTAAGGCCGCAGCCAAGGCCAAGCAGGTCTACGCCGCTGATGCGGCTGTCCTGTATTGCGGCCGCGGGCTGGAGATACTGGACCGCATGGAGCAGACGCCGGAGCGGACAAAAGAGAGGGTCGGGCTCCTGTGCGACCTTGGCGACATTTACGGCCTCACCGGACACTTCGACGAGGCAGCGGGATACTGGCGCGAGATCCTGCAACTGGGGGAGGAAACCGGAGACCCCACCATTGAGGCGATCGCCCACCAGGGCCTCGCCGGCGTGTGTTGGCAGCAGGGCGAATTCGACAAGGCCCGAGAGTATTACCGACTCGCCCTTGCTGTGCGCCGGGAGCTTAGTGACCTGATGGGCCAGTCACAGTCTCTGCTCGGTATCGGCGTCTCCTACTATCAGCAAGGGAATTATGAGCGCGCCAGAGAGGCTTTCGAGGAATGCCTTCGGATTCAGGAGCAGGCCCAGGGGCCGTACCTGGGAGCTGTGTACAACAACCTCGGTGACATTTACTGCCGCCTGGGTGAGTACGAGAAAGCCAGGCAATACCTGGACGAGAGCCTCAGAATCGCACGGAACGGCACGGGGACCAAACCACCTGATAAGCGGATGGAGGCTTACTCGCTTGGGTTGCTGGCGCTTGCAGACGCCAACATGGGGAACTATGTCGAAGCCCTTGAACACGTGGGGCGTTGTCTCGCACTCGCCGAGGAAATTGACGAACCCACATTGCAATGGGAGGCTCTCAGAGACAAGGCACTCTACCATGCCAACCTCGGGCAGTTTGAGGATGCTTTGACTTGCGGGACCAGGTCCTTGCAGGTGGCGGAAGATTTCCAAATCCAAACGGGTATCGCGGAAGCCAAGGCAGCTCTGGCCGAGGTATATTATATGCTGGGTGACTGCCCCAGGGCGCAGTCTCTCTGCAAGGAGGCGCTGCAACTGGCCGAAAGCCTCGGAAGTCGTAAAGTAAAGGCACACGCGCTGCGCATACTGGGCAGCATCTATCACGCTCTCGGGGATAATGAGAAAGCAATCAGCACATTGAAGGAGTCGCTGCAAATCGCCGGGGAAATCAAGCTGAAGCAGGCGGAGGTCTCAGCCTCTGCGGCGTGCCTTGATGCGTTGCTGCAGGCGGGCCGGACGCAAGAAGCATCACAATCAGCCCAAGAAACGATGCAAATGGCACTCCAAATGGGCAACCGCCGCCTGGAAGCCGTATGTTACCTGATTCAGGCGGACATCGAAGCCCGCCGGCACAATTATCAAGCAGCACTGGAGAAGGCCGAGCGGGCCCTTGGTATCGCGGAGAAGCTGAACCTGCACGACATCAGATGGCAATCACACGCCCAAGTAGGCCAGACGCTAATGGCGCAAGGACGCGGCTCCGACGCCTTGGTTCACCTGCGCCGCGCTGCTGACATAATACAGTCGCTGGCTGATAGTATCCCGGATGAACAAAGGCGATGGGCGTATCTGCGAGACTTCCACAAGCGCAACTTGTTCGAGAAGCTCAAGCGCAACTTGTTCGAGAAGCTCATCCAGGCACTCGAGCAAACCGGAGACAGGAAGGCAGCCGAGCATTATCGGCAGATGTTGCTCGATTCGATACGTCCAAACGGTTCCGCATGAGTTGCCCAGGCACTGACGTAGCCCTTCAATATCCCAGGTCTATTCCCTCGAAGAGCAGGTCCAACTCCCCGCTCGTGTGGCCGGTGCGAGTATTGACTGCAAGCGTGCCGGTGAGAGTATACTGGCCCCATCGGGTGACCGAGCCGGTGTTGTGCAGCTCGAACTTGACGAAATCATCCAGCGGGATGCCCCCGGACTGCCCCGAAAGAAGCGACGCGAACTCGTAGGACACCGAGCCCTCCAGACGCGCCATGTCCAGGTACGGCCACTGCTT
>JALGUK010000463.1 GCA_029820875.1 Candidatus Zipacnadia bacterium | reverse complement strand
CGGCCCACCCGAGCGGTTCGGCCGAAGCCCGTACAACGCGGCCAACAATGTGAACGGACTGCTGACCGCGCCTGCTCGCGGCTACCCCGACTTCCTCCAGATGGACGGCACGAAGTTGGGCGAAATCAACCGCGCGCTTCTGAACAAGATTGTGTCCGAGATAGGCGACTGCGGGAACGTGATATACGAGATAATGAACGAGCCTATATTCGGCTGGCGCGATTCGGTCAAGTGGCATCTATGGGTCGCGCACATCCTCAGGGACGCATTTGAGGGCAGGCCGGGCAGCAAAGTCATTTCGGCATGCTACCGTGACCAGCGCATCCTCGACAGCCCGTTGATTGACGCGGTGTCAACCCACCATGTCCGCAACTTCAATAAGGTCCGCAATGCCGTTGCGCGTATTCATGCAAGCGGCAAGGTCGCTATTGTGTCGGACGACGGCGATAGTTGGTCAATGGACAATCCACAGAACTGCGTCAAGGCCGCCGAATTCGCCCTTTCCCTCGGAGCCAGCTTCGAGCACCTCTCGTGGCCCGTCACTCGCCAAGGGGAAGACCAGGAGCCGCCCATCACCGGTATTGACGCCTTCCCCACCAAGGCCATCTCCGCCCTCAAAGGCCTGGGAAGGCTTGCGGCCCAGCAAAAGACCAAGTAGAGGCGTTCGAAAAAGCTCTCCGCCCAGCAGAAGACCGCTGCCTGACCAGCAAAAGACCATTGGCAGAACAGTGATTGACGTGCCCGTAATCGGTACGATGTCGCCACTTTCCGAACCGTTGAAGGAGGGTGGCGACTTTGCTTTCACACCGAAGGCGTCCCTCGCATAGGTGGCTCCAGCGCAAGGCCCCAATGGACGAAGAGCAGCTCGAACGTATTGCCGACTTGTTGCTGCGTGAGAGCGCCAGGCAACGACCGGCCGTGGAATATCCATTCCACTCCGCGAGGCAACTTACGCGCAATAACGGGAACCTGGATGACATCGCTTTCCGCCCGGCGGAGATTGCGCCGGAGGAACCTCCCGCGAGCGTGGACGGCCGCTGGCTGACCGAGGTGATGGTGGAGGCGGGACTTACGCGCACGGAAAGGCGATGTGTACGGCTGCTTGCCAAAGGGCTGCGGGGCGCAGAAATCGCCGAGAGGCTCGGCCTTTCGAGGTCACACGTCTCCCGCAGCATTCGGTCGGCGTGGCGGCGGCTGGAGGGGCTTGTCACCGGAGAAAACTCGTTCGAGCCGCGTGGGCGCTGGTCGCAGCGTTTGTTCCACGAGGTTTACTGGAGTGAAGTCAAGCGCACAATCTACCGTCCGCCCCAGTGCTGCCCCGAGGGGAAAGAGCGGTGCAAAACGTTAGGTTACTGCCCTGTGCGCTACTTAAATTGATACGGCGGCTCAGAGCACCATCTACTACCACTCGGAGCGGCCGGATGGGGGAAACCGGCCGCTCCGCAAGTAGCGTTGTTCCCCGAAGAGAACAACCGAATGGAGGTGAGGCCCTTCACTGAAGTATAACAAGCAACTTTCAGGAGGAGTTCCTCGAACTTTCAAAATGGCCCCCGCCACGGGAATCTCCTCACTTTTCATCGCGTCCGCGGGCAGTCCCCCCTGGCTCTCTGGAGCTTGCGAAGATGATGCTCGCAAACGACACCGCCGTTTGCGACTCCTGGTCCACCGCAAACTGATAATCAAGGAGCCGGCCCACGGTGTCTTCGATAGTGCTGAGCACCGTGTAAATGGACGGGAAACCGCAGATGCGCCGCTTGTCGGCGTCGGCGTGGATATGGGCAAAGAAACCCTCGGCGTCGCCCGCGACAACGCGCTTGAGCATTTCCTGGTCCTTCAGGGCGGCCCACTGCACGAAAGTCGGCGTCAGGCGCTCGTCGTCCCCGAAGCGCTGGCCGATGTGGCTGAGGTCCGCGCCGACAAGCAGGCAAACCCTTCTGGACGAGGTGGCGATGGTCTCACGCAGGGCGTCGACAAACGCCCGTACGTGGGGCAAATCCATCGGTGACGTGCCGCTCTCGATGCACTCATGGAAGCCGCCGCATAGGACGGGGACTATCTCGAAGTCACGCTGCCCGCCGAAGATGTGCTGCAGGAACACTACCTGGAACTCGATGGAATGCTCGGTCCTGTGAACAAGCTCGTCCGCGAACAGGTC
>JALGUK010000462.1 GCA_029820875.1 Candidatus Zipacnadia bacterium | reverse complement strand
GGGACGTCTGCAAGGCGGACGACGTCTTTGCGGCCCTGAAGGCGCAAGAGAGAGAAATGCCCCGCAAGCCGTTCATTGCCCGTGCCGGCTTCCTGGTCAAGTTCACGAACGTCAAGAGTCCACGAACGGTAACGGTCCGCGCGGGGAACGTCGCCGTCTACACCCGCGACGACGACAGCGTTGTGGTCGAGGACTGGCTGATCCGGCGCGGCTTCATCGTGACCGAGGGAGAGCGCAAACATGAGGGCGCCGGAGCGCTTGTGGCGGGCGCTTGAATCGGTGCCCGGGCTGACAACCAGCAAGATGGAGTGGGAATCCCTTCTCGGACGCGAGTTTCCCCTCCTGGAGCCGCTCCTTCGGCCCACCGGTCAGATCGCCGCATCTCACCCATGCCCCGACCCTGCGAAGCCCGGTAGCCGTCACAAAGTGGTCGAGCATGGCCCGGACGACATTGTCAGTGTGTGCCCCGAAGGTTGCCCGACCGTCTCCCTCCGCCGGTCGGACATCCTCATCTACGAAGTGAACCTGCCCAGGCTGGCCGGTGCCGTTGCGGCCGCCTTCGAGATCGCTCCGCAGGTTGAGCCTGTAACCGGCGCCTCCATGACCCTGCGCATCGGGACCTACTCGCCCACGGCGGGTTATCGCTTTCCTGTCTACCTGACCGTTCAGGTGGAGCCGGATGATTTCCGGCACGTTGTGGAATCACTGGCGCTCCGGCATGATGAGCCATTCATTCTGACTGCACCTACTCACGACCTCCGGTCGCCGGCCAGCGACACGTTGCTGAAGAAGAAAGGCGCGTGCTTCTTCGCCCTGTGCGATATCTTCCAGCTCAACAGCGATGGACAGTTAGAGTCAGGCAGGCCTGCGGAGAATGTCCTTGTTGGGTTCAGAAAGGCGGTTCTGCCTTCGCAGGAGGATGCTTCCGGCAGGGTCTTTTTCCTGACTCCGCCGGATGCAACCTGGGAGGACCTGTCGATCAAGTTCAGGGACGCCCACACCGTGTCGGTCAACTGCAAGGGCGTCCAGGGGGTCTACCACTACTCGCAGATGGGAATGACCAACATGAAGAACGGCAATCCCACAGTGCAGTGGAAGCTCCTCTACTCATTTGCCAGAGGTGGCGGGATTCTCGACTGGGAGCATTCGGACGCCAGCCGAAAGAATCAAAAGCGGCGAGAGAACCTCGGCAAGGACCTGCACGCCTTTTTCCGCATTCCGGACGATCCCTTCCAGTACGACCCCGCGATCAAGGGCTGGCGCGCACGGTTCGCTGTCAGCCCCGACTGACCCGTCGGCGTGCCTCCCAGCGAAAATTCGCTGGGACAATCTTGTGAATTCCAGCGGGCAATCCCTGCAGATGATTTGACGTAGCCGACTGCTTACGAACCACTTATGCGTGACGGCCTGCTTCCCCGCAGGCCGTTTTTTCTGTACCTGAGCGAAAATTCGCCAGTCCCGGGTGACAGGTCCGGCAGGACCGTCACCTGGGATATGAGGCCCGCTGCAGCGGGCTGCCCGGCCCTCGGGAGAATCCATCTGCCGGACCTGTCTCCCGAGGGCCTCTTTTCTTGAGGCGGGAGAGGTCCGGCATGAGCGCTGAGGAAGGAGAGCAAATCGACGTTCTGGCGAATCCCTGCTCGCCTGGCAGGAGGCGAACGTGGGGTTCGAAATCGTCGATGGGTACGCAAAGTGGCTGGTCGGCTACAAAGCAAAGCAACTCGTGGGAAAGGCCGGATTCACCGAATCTGACAAGGAAGACATCGAGCAAGAGCTCATTCTGGACCTGCTTGAACGCTCGAGCAATTACGATCCGGACAAGAGCAGAAGGCACACATTTGTCGCCTGGGTAGTGGAGAACGGTGTGGCCCGTCTTCTGGAGCGACGGCAGGCGGCAAAACGGGACCAGCAGAGGATCGAGTTCTCTCTGAACGAAACGATGCGGGATGAGGAAGGGGGCGAAACCGAACGCTCTGCCACCATACCGGACCCCAGGGGGGAGACGGCGAGGCTATGTGACCTGGTTCTTGACGTGGGCGAGCTGCTCCAGGCGCTACCACCGAAACTCAGGAGCCTTTGCGAAGGGCTCAAGGTCCAGACGGTCTCCGAGATTTCGCAGCAAACCGGCATTCCCCGCAGCACGCTCTACGAATCCATCT
>JALGUK010000461.1 GCA_029820875.1 Candidatus Zipacnadia bacterium | reverse complement strand
CGCGGAAGCTCCCCGAGCAGAAAGCCGACGAGTTTTTTCCTCTCTTGCGGGCACTTCACAGATGACCGCGCTCCTGGAGTTTGCTCTTTATCTGGTGTGTGCCGGTGAAAAGGCGCGATTTGACCGTTCCCAAAGGTATTTTCAATATCTGAGCAATCTCCGAACAGGTACACTCACCGAGATAGTACAGTGAAAGAACCGCACGCATCTTATGCGGCAGTGCTCGGATTGCGCTCTCAATCGCCGCAGCCTGCGCTTTTTTGACAACTACCTGCGCGACATCAACCTCTGGGTCGGCCACATTGTCAATGCTGACAAGCTTAACAGGCTGCCGATTCCGGCGTATATATTCGAGTGTTACATTGACCGTGACCCGATACAGCCATGTGCGAAACGAGGAACCACCCTTGAATTTAGCCAGCGACTGGTAGATTTCCGTCAGCACCTCAACGAGGATGTCGTCGGCCATATCGTTATCATTGACCATACGACGAATGATGTTATAGGCATCATCCTTGTATCGCTCCAGAAGCCTGTCTGCAGCTTCCGTATCACCTGATGCCGAACGAGCAATCAGATCGTCTTCGTGGGCCCCTATTATGCTCACGCGGTCCACTATTGCCCCTTTAGTTGCAAAAGTCACGCAAATGGTTCATTGATTCTTGTCACAATCTGTATGCTATTCCCGTCCTCTGCGAACTAACTCGCATCTCACGGCTGCTTTATTCCTAAATAGAGCCTTTTTCCCATGTTAGTTGAAGCGCCGGCCCCCCTCTGAGAGGGATGGGGCTGACGCATTGTGCCTCCGCGGGCACCAGCAACTATCCTTAGTATTTTTCCGCATCCGCCACCGTTTCCCTCTTCCGTGTAATGACGGACGCTTGGCCAGAGGAGGGAGGAGCATGTCTGACGGAGAAGAGCTACCCTGGCCGGATGTAGCCCGCAGCGACAGGGATACAGGCAGATGCGTGATGAGATGAAGACAGCCGCCATCTGGTGGGCGATGGCCGCCCTTGTAGGTATTGCAGCCTGTAGCCCGGCGGCGACGGACGGAAACTACTACGTGCGCCTGACCGTTACGTCGCGTCTGACACCTTCTAATGTTCCGATGGATCCGAGGATAGATTTCGGGGCGTTAATTGCACAGGTCGGTCTGCAAGGGGTGCTGGACCCTAACTCGATTACAGTGGTGGACGTAAAGACCGGCAGGACCGTCCCCTGCGCGGTCAGTGAGGACTTCGCCTACGGGGACAGCGGACGCGTGAAATGGGTGATTGAGGACCCTACACACAAACGCTACGACATCCGCTTCCGCACAGTACGGAAGCGTCCGCCGTTCATACCGGCGAAGTTCACTCCTCTAATCGGCGTGGGCGACCTGCTGCGCTACAACGCGGGTGCGCCACGCCCCATCGCGCTGATTTACCCAAAGGGCCTGGTGGACCTCACCGGCGACGGTAAGCCGGACCTGGTGGGCTGCTGGAATTATGCCTATCGCCCGGGCTGGCCCTGGGACGGAGTTATCTGCTACCCCCGCGCTGGCAGCGAGGATAGGTTCGAGTTCGGGGAGCTTACGCGCGTTCGATATGTCGAGGGACCGCACTCAACCGACTTCAAGCACCTGAGCCACACCTATATGGACGTGGACTTTGCCGACTTTAATGCCGATGGACTGGTTGACATGGTCTACTCGGCGCTCGGCGGCGACCAAATGCGCCTCTTCCTGAATTCCGGGGAACGTGATGCCGGTGGAATGCCCGTTTTCGTCGCGGCGGGGAGCATTTCTCGCCAGGGGGAAGGGTGGTATCCGACACGCGCAGTCGACCTCAACGGTGACGGCGCGATTGACTTCGTGACCGGTGCGTCGTACCCGGGAAACACGTACACGCCCACTTACTTGAGGAACACCAATCCAAACGGCTGGCCGATTACGCTTGCGCCGGCGGTCCCGCTCGATGCCGGCAAGGACCCCTGCTTCTACGATGTTGACGGTGACGGCCTTCTCGACTCGGTATGCCTGGTGGATGACCCCGACGAACCGCAGTTCGCCTGTCGGGTTGCCTGGCGGAGAAACCTTGGCGGCGACCCGCCGATGTTTGGTCCTGCCCGGCCTATAGAGGGCGTTAATCCCTGGTGGGCCTGTTATGTATCTGCGGTAAGGG
>JALGUK010000460.1 GCA_029820875.1 Candidatus Zipacnadia bacterium | reverse complement strand
CCCCGAAACGTCCGGTGGGGCGAAGCAAGGGAAGCAACGAAAGCGGAAGGTCCACCGCTGAGTCTTCTTAATCCTGCTCCAGAACCTTCCTGTAAAACGCCTTTGTGCGCCGGGCGATTTTTGACCAGGTGTAGTGTTTCAGAACTTTGGTCCGTCCCCGCTGTGCCAGTGTCTCCCGGAGCCTCGGATTATCCCGAATGGTTTGCAAGCACTCGGCGAGGGCCTCGACGTCCTTCTCAGGGAATATCAGCCCGTCCTCTCCGACCACGCGGGGAATCTCACCGGAATCCGAGCCGATAACCGCCCGTCCGCAGGCCATCGC
Organism: Candidatus Zipacnadia bacterium; assembly: GCA_029820875.1. The sequence goes on along the minus strand of JALGUK010000460.1, from coordinate 2,149 downwards.
CTCAATGATTGTGCGCCCGAACTGCTCCTTCCATCTTTTTGTAGTCTCCGATGGCAGGACAATCACGTCGGCGCAGGCAATGTGGCGTGGGATTGCCCGGTGGGGCACCTGACCGGCGAAGACCACGCGGTCAACAATCCCAAGGCGGGCCGCCTCGGCGCGCAGTTCACTCTCCTGGGGCCCGCCGCCGACCAGGTAAAGCTGCCACGGGCCGGAAAGCCTCGCGGCGGCGCGCAGGAGCGTCAGCAGCCCCTTTTCAGGAACGAGCCGCCCGACATAGCCGAAGGTGAAGGTGTTAAGGCCCAGTCTCTCGCGCAACGCCGATGCGTCCATGGGGTGATACAGGTTCTCATCCAGGCCCGGAGGAATGACCTCGACCGGCCCGGTGAATCCCGCCAGCCGCAGAACCTCCGCGCTGCCGAAGCCGCCGGCAATCGCGCCGTCGCCGCGGCTCAGAGAGAATCGCGCCATTTGCGAAATCGGCCAGGGAAGCCTGCGAGGGATATTCTGAAAGTTGAGCAGAATGACTTTGGCGTGGTGATGCCTGGTCAGGAACGTGACCTGGAACGTCGTAAGGGCGTAGAAGTCCTCGTCTATGTGGATGATGTCGGGGTTGAAATCACTGATGGCTCCTCGGAGGCCATGAATGTAGAAGTGGCCGACTGGGTGCCAATTAAACAGCGCCGTGCCAGTCCGAGCCAGATAAGAGGCAGCGGAGAACGGCTCGAACGCAAGCACCTGTCCGCCGTCACGGTCCTGCCAGGAGCGCACCGTGAACAGCATGATGTCCAGGTCCGAGCCTCGGGCGAGCGCCTCAAGGCGGTCTCGATTCGTGTCCGTCACACAGGCATGACTGATTAGTAGTACCTTCATCCTGCAACCGTTGATTGGCTGAGTACCCTTTGGCAAGCCGACAGCACCGCCTCGACGGGCAATTCCATCAGGCAGCGCAGGTGCTGGCAGACGGGCATCGCGCTCAGGTAGTAGCATGGCCGACAGTCGGTGGGCCCGGCTATCACCACGTGTTCATCCCCCCAGGGGCGCCACTTACGCTCGTCCGTCGGACCGAAAATAGCGACCACCGGGGTGCCGACGGCGGCGGAAAGGTGCATTGGCCCGGTGTCATTGCTGACCGTCAGTACCGCGCGCCGCAGGACATGGCCTGTTTGCTTGATTGTCGCCTTGCCGGCGAGGTTGACGGCTGGCGTTTTCATCTGCGCCGCTATGCGTGCACATAGCTCCCGTTCGAAGGATGCGCCGACGAGGACGATACCCAGGCCGTACTGTTGCGCGAGTGCATCGCCCACGGCGGCGAATCGGTCGGCGGGCCACTGCTTCTGCGGCCAGTTTTTGCTGCTTCCCGGCACGAGGACCGCGAAGGGGGTGTCCGGTGTGATGCCCTCGTCGGCAAGAAGCCTCTCGGCGGCCGTCTCGTTCTCGGGGTCGACCACAAACTCGAGGTGGTCCTGCGCGCGTTTGACGCCGATGGATGCGACCACGTCCAGAAAGCATTCGACCTCGTGGCGGTCCCTCCGCCGGGGAACGCGGTGAGTGTAGAGCCGTCCCCGGCCTGTGCCTTCGGTGTCAAAGCCCGCACGGATGGGAGCGCCGGTGAGGTAGGCGATGATTGCGGTGGCCTTATAGTAAAGGTCGAGGTCTATGGCGATGTCGAACCTGCGTTGGCGCAGGTGCATTACAATCTTCAACAGGCCCGGCATACCCTGAGCAAGCATCTCGCGCATCCCGCCAGTGCCTGAGATACCGAGGCTGATTATTTCATCGAAATATGGCAGCCCCTCGAAGACATCCCGGTTGCGGGAGGTGCACAGGCAAGTTATGGAGCGCAGGCGCTCAAAGGCGCTTAGACCGCTTAGAACCAGCGTTCCGGTCCACGAATCGAGGCGTTTGAGCAGGGGGTTGCTGCGCCGCGTTCGAGCGGAGAGCGAGCGGCGCTTCGGCCTGTGGACCCGTCCGATAAGCCCTTCGTAGATGCTTTCAACCCTGTCAACCGTCACACGGAGGTCGAACCGCTCCTGGACGCGCCGCCGGCCCGCCTCTCCCATCTGTCGGCGGATGGCAGGGTCCTTGAGGAGCTGCGCGAGGGCGTCCGCCAATTCCCGAGGGCTGTCTATGGGCACCAGCAGCCCTT
>JALGUK010000459.1 GCA_029820875.1 Candidatus Zipacnadia bacterium | reverse complement strand
ACGGGCCAAGTCTTTTGCCAAGGCGCGTTGTGGCAGGCCACAGCGCAAGGGCGGAACATTGCAAAGGGCGAGCCGATCGAAGTGGTGCACGTTGACAGGCTCAGGCTCACCGTTCGACCTCACACGGAAGAGAATTCACAGGAGGAGAGCTAAGATGGAAGGAGCAGTGATTAGCGCAGGTTTGTTCTTTGGGTTCATCTTGCTTATCATTCTCGCGAATGCAATCAGAATCGTGCAGGAGTACGAGAGGGGAGTATTGTTCCGCCTGGGGAGGCTGGTGGGACAGCGAGGGCCTGGACTGGTCCTGATTATCCCCATCGTTGACCGCCTCGTGAAAGTTGACCTTCGCATCGTCGCCCTGGACGTTCCCAAGCAGGAGGTCATCACCAGGGACAATGTGACCGTCAAGGTAAACGCCATAGTGCTGTACCGCGTGATGGACGCCGCGATGGCCATCGTACAAGCCGCGAATTTCCGTCTCGCCACCGCCCAAATCTCGCAGACGACCCTCCGCAGCGTCCTGGGACACTCCGAGCTTGACGAGCTTTTAGCCGAGCGGGAGAAGATAAACCAGCACCTGCAGCAGATAATTGACGAGCAAACCGACGCGTGGGGAGTGAAGGTCAACACGGTCGAGGTGAAGGACGTCGAACTCCCCCAGGAGATGCAGAGAGCCATCGCCCGGCAGGCCGAGGCCGAGCGCGAGCGTCGGGCCAAGGTCATCGCGGCGGAGGGGGAGTACCAGGCCGCCACGCGCCTGTCGGATGCAGCCAAGATAATCGCCCAGGAGCCGATGGCGATGCAGCTTCGTTTCCTTCAGACGCTGGTGGAGGTCTCAGCCGAGAATAACACGACGACTATCTTCCCGGTGCCTATCGACCTCGTGAGGCCGTTGCTCGACATGGGCCGTAGCCGAGAGGACGGTTCATAAAAGCCACCGCATCCACATCCAAGGGGCGCGATGGACGATTCGATGGCTCAGTCCAGGCTGCGGCGCTCGGTGCCCGGCGGGACAGAGCTGTCAATCAGTTCGTGCGCGCGCCAATTGCCCTTATTCACCGCCGCTCGCGCATGGCTGAAGATAATCTGGTCGCGCCATCCGCTTATACTGCTGCCCGGCGGCGCGATTTCATCGATTTTGTCGAGTTCGTCCTGCGTAAGTTCCACTTCGCAGGCCTTTGCGGCCGAGCGCACATATTCCACGGTTCGACAGCCGACCGTAGCCGATGTGATGAACGGCCGCTGAATGGTCCAGGCCAGGGCGTACTCGGCCACCGTACAGCCCTTTTCCTGTGCCATGGGCTGGAGCTTCTCCACGACCTCGCGCTCCGCCGGCGGGAGGTTGTCCTGATGCCGCTTGCCCCCCAATACCCCCCTGTAAAGCGGCGAGAATATGCACAGTCCGATTCCATGCCGGAGGCACATCCACGCCAACTCGTTCTCGATGCTGCGCTCAAGCAGGTTATACGGGGATTGTTCGACGACCGTCCGAGGCCAGCCGTACTGCTTCGCCAGCATAAGGAACTCGACGATAAGCGACACGGGCCACTTGGAGGTTCCGATGTACAGGATTTTCCCCTGCTTAACCAGCGTCTCCAGCGTCTGCAATATCTCCTCAAGAGGCGTGGTCGGATCGATGACGTGCAGGTAGTACAGGTCAATGCGATCGGTCTTGAGGCGGCGGAGGCTCGATTCGACCGCGCGCGTGAGGTGATAGCGGCTTGCGCCCCAGTCGTTGGGGCCGTCTCCCATCTTCCAAACGCCCTTGGTTGCGAGGACAACCTGGTCACGCCGCCCGTCCGCCGCCAGTGCACGGCCAAGGAACTCCTCGGAAGGCCCGTAGCAGTCCGCGGTGTCAATCAGGTTTATGCCCAGGTCAATCGCTTCACTGACAATCTTCGCGGCCTCGTCCTCCTGGGTCCGCCCGCCGAAACTCATCGTACCCAGGCTGATAGCTGAAACCCGTAACCCTGTGCGACCAAGCTGCTTGTATTGCATAACAGTCACTCCTGGATGTTGTCGAGCAATAAGCCACAGCATCAGATTGCTGCTATCTCTGCACTGCTCTTTGCTCCTGCCCCACTACCTTGGCCTGCGCGTATCCGCCCACATAGTAGGACCGTTCGATGAAATAGTCAAACGCGTATGACGAGGCGCACACGAGGTC
>JALGUK010000458.1 GCA_029820875.1 Candidatus Zipacnadia bacterium | reverse complement strand
GGAACAACTGGGTGAGTTCTCCGCATTTCCGGAGAAATACGCCTTCACGGATAGGTCGGGTATTGAGCAGGATGGTCTACTCCAGATGAAGGACGGCACGCTGCTGCTCTACGGCTTTACGTATACACCGAGTACAAGCGCAGTACGGGGAGGACGCTATTTTACGTCAGGCTCCTACCTGCAGGGCATGAACTTCTGTATGCGATCCACTGACGGCGGCAACACCTGGACCGGGCCCTACGACCTGGACGGGCCGCCCTACGATGATGACGCCTGGCTAATGGCTAAGGAGGCGCTGGAGGTCTCTATGGCGGAGACTATAGGCGGCAGGCTCATGGCCCTGATTCGCCCTGCCAAGGCACAGACGATGTGGGAGAGCACATCGGATGACGGCGGGGTGACCTGGACACCGCTCAGCCACGGCCCCTTCCCCATGTACGCCTCTGTCAACTCCATGGTGGGAACACAGTCGGGGGCTTTGATCATCGGCGGGCGCTTCCCCGGAATCTCCCTGCAGGTGAGCCACGACGGCGGCATGACCTGGACCTTTTACACGATTGACCCCGGCGCATTGTGGGCTAACGGAGCTATGATGGAGGTGGAGCCCGACGTCGTTCTCTACATATACGGCGGTCCGGACATACCCAACGTAGAGCTCCGCTACCAGCTCTTCCGGGTGACTGCAACTGGCCTGGAGCCAGTCCAGTAAAAAGCCCAATAACATGCCGAGACACGTTTCAGTCGGTCCGGGCATTATATAAGCTTTGCTGTACGAACCTTTATGGCATTGGCTTTATCCTGTCCAACAGGCCGGCATACTCCTGGTTTGCTTTGCAGTGGCTCTATTATTCTCGTACTGAGTTCTGGACAAATCACAATGACACTGCCGCTTCGGAAAGCATAACGAGGGTGCAATTGCACTCCAAGAACCGCGAACAGTTGCGGAAACGGAAGGAAGACAAAGATGCGCAGCGTTCGACGCAGACCCTTAATATCGTCCATTATTGGGCTGTCGCTGTTGTTTATCCTACCCGGCATTACGCGGGCTCAGCCGGCCATTGGCTGGGAGCTTGACCTTTCAGACCCTTCGATCGTGGACTCCTTCACCCAAAAGTTCTTCCACGATGCGACGACCGGACGAAACGTCCAGGAACGGTATTCGGTGGAGGTGGCCGACAGCGTGATGAGGATAACGGGGGACTACCGGTCCGAGAGCGATTACGTGCGCGTGCTGATCGCATTTCCGGAGGGCATTGACCTCCTTCGACACCCCGTCTTCGAGGTGGAATGGCGCACCGACAGCCCTAATGGACGGTTGTTCATTGGAGGCATCAGACAAACGGTGGATGGCGAGGAGACCAGCTCTTATTACTATGCCCATCCCACAAAGCCCGGCGAGTGGTCCACGGCGATAGACCAGTACGTCCCGGACGCCAGCTTTCCCACATCCGGCACACCGGCGAAGCTGATGAAGATATACTTCCAAGCCTTTGCCGGAAACGACATCGGAAAACACACGCTTGAGATCAGATCTTTCAAGGTGAGAGGGTTCACGAAGGAAGAAGCCGCGGCGGATGCGGCACGTATGAAAGCTCTGCGCAATTTCAAGCTGGCGCCCGTCCCGGAGCCCTGGGCGAGCAAGCAATTTCCGTTCGGTATCGCGGGATATTGCCGCGGCCCGGAAGGATATGAGTCGTGGTTTGACAACGCCGTGCGATGTCACTCCCTCATAAGTGAGTTTCATCACAGTCAGGGGAAAGACCTGAGGGGCTGGGACAAAGTCGCGCCCGTCGACGAGTATATCGAAGCACGGCGCCGGGAGCTTGCCGCCGCCAAGCCTCGCGGACTCTGTCTGGAACCTGTTCTCCCGCTCGCTGGGGTGATGAAGACAAAGGGAGTGGCCGGCCTTCCCTGGCTCCAGGAATATACCAAGGCGCTGGCCCGTGCCTTTCATGACGAACCCTACATTACCGGTTGGGTCATCGCTGACGAGCCGAGCGAGGACTATCTCTGGGGTGTCGCAGTGGCCGCCGACGCCCTCAGCCGCGCCGATCCGACGAAGCTATGCAATGCTTCGGCAACGCTGACTGGTGGCGCCCCGACAAGGGAGCACCCAGCTATCTCTATCCTACCCGCGCGGAGCTGCGCCTAATGGCATACCTGGCGCTCGCCAACGGCGTTAAGGGAATCACGTGGTTTAAGTACAGCACGCCCCATAACAAGTATCAAGCGATCTTTGACATCATCGGAAACCCGTTGCCGCTGGACGATCCGCTGATCCAGGACATCACGGCGATCGGCGAAAAGCTCATCGAGATTGGCCCTGCACTCATGACCACGAAACTCTTACCCGAGGACGCGGCTAAGGCAATTAACAACGCAGTCAGCGAAAGAGGATTGAGCGTCGGCGTGCGCCAGGCTCCAGACGGCGGGACGTTCATTGTTGTTGTCAACGAGAATATCGAGTCGAAACAGGGCGGCCGCGTCAGTCTCTCAGAACAATTGGCCGGTCGGGACGCCCCTTTGGTTTCAGGGTGACCGAGCTCGCTCCTGGTGACGGTCGGATCTATTTCGACGGAACGCCGCAGCAGTTCGACGACGTAAGGGCCACCATGCTGCGCAACCGGGCCCTCGAGATCCTGCGCGTGGCGAACCTGGACCGCCTGGTCGCCGAGCGTTGGGGTGTGGACGTCAGCGCCATCAACGCGCAGTTCGCCAAGGCACACGAGACGGCCCGCCATGGTGATACAGCCGAAGCGGAGAAGGCGCGCGACATGGTGACGGCGCTTCTCGAGGGGGATACGGAATTCGCGCGGTGCCACAGGACCATGCTGGCTACGAGAGC
>JALGUK010000457.1 GCA_029820875.1 Candidatus Zipacnadia bacterium | reverse complement strand
TTCTGGGGCTTGCTCTCACAAAGGTGAGTCTGGAGTTCCCTCCGCACTCGGTTGTCGACACGCTGGATCTGACGCAAATATGCCTGCGCGGGCCGCACAGCTATCGACTCGAAGATGTCGCGATCTATCTGGGGGTTGCCGATTCGGAAGATCACCGTGCCCTATCAGACTCGCGTCTTCTTGCGGGGGTGTTTCAGAAAACGGTTGCTCGCATTGCGCGGCTGCGGACCATCGGGGACCTCTTCCGAATCTCTCGGCCGCTGAGTTTTGAGGATGGCGGCGGACTGCCACTCGAAGCCCCCGTTGGGTACGAAGAACTCACGGTGGCGATCGAGGAGCAGCATACGATCGTGATGATCTATGAAGGTGGAACCAGAGGTACTGCTCAGCGACGGGTAACGCCCCGAAGGCTTCTCCAGTCTGGCGGTCGAGCCTATGTGACTGCCTATTGCCACGTTGACCGCATCGAAAAGACGTACCGCCTCGACCGCATCCAGGAGTTTTGGATCGAGCAGTGACACCCAGAACCTTGGTCGGCGTCAACCGCGATTCGCGCTCGTCTGGTGTACAGATATTACGTTGGACGTGATCTGACCAAGCGGCCTGCTATAACCAGGGATGTGCGGACTATCGTTGAGGTGATCGGGATCGCCGGCCGAGGATCGGAACGTTTTCAGGGCCGAGACTTGCGCAGTGGCCCCCCGGCCGCCGAACTCAGCCAGGTGGCTCCGGCAAGCTAACGTCTCGAACACCACCTACTTCGGCCAATCCGCAAACCCCCAGCAGATAAAGGGTTGCGTGAAAAGGGGAATACTTCACTCCCCCTGCAAACTCTGGTAAAGTTCAAACTGGTTCCTTTTGGGGACCAGCGGACGCGACGACTAATTTGATCAACGGCCGGCTGGGGCTCGGATACGATGACAAAGCTATCGCTCTGAGAGACGCGATTATCGAACGAAACAAGGCCCCCCCCAATTGGTACTCAGTCTCTTTCGAGAGGCACGGGCGATTGAACTAACGAAGAACCGATGCCAGACAATTCCAGCAATCCGGTTACTGCCGTTCGTGATGGGCGTTTGCGGTCATACCTTGCGACCCCAGCGGACATCATCGAGCATTTCGGGTTGGAAAGCGAGATTTCGCAGAACTACAGGGGACGACTCGTCTACGAAATGCTCCAGAATGCGGATGACGCCATGGACTCCCTTGAAGGGCAGCCGAGGCGGGTCCTCTTCTGGCTCACTCACGATGCTCTTCTTGTGGCAAATACGGGTCGCCCCATTTCGGAAGACGACCTTCGTGCCCTTTGTGGACTCAGCGTATCTACACAAACGACAAAGAAGGTAGCCGATCAACGACGCGCGACGATCGGCCAAAAGGGCATCGGTTTCAAGAGTGTACTGGAAATAACCGCTAGTCCAGAAGCGCATTCCACAGGCATATCCTTTCGCTTCGACGAGAAACTTTGCGAGGATGCCCTCTTGCACGCCGACGGCCTCGGGGACAAGGTCCGCCGCGGACGAGTGCCCGTTATGCGTCTTCCGTTCCCGCCGGACAACGTTCCACTTCCGGTCAAGCAGTCTCTGGATGAAGGCTATCGTACCGTCTTCTGGTTCCCGTTGCGGCAAGAGCCGCTCCAGCTTGGCGAGCGGATTGCCCAACTACTCGGAGGCATCAGTAGTCGTAGCATCTTGTTTCTCCGTAATGTCGACGAATTGATTATTCGTATTGAGGACGGCGACACTCGAAGTTGGCTGGTCGAGCGCGAAACCTTCTCGACCGAGGACACCTGGTTGAGGACCGGGTCGCTTCCCAAGCAAGGAGTTGCGCGCGTCACAGTTCGTGAGAACGAGTCCTCTGTCTTGCGCTTCCTGGTATTTGTTGACCGCGACGTTCAGATTGGACCCCATCGCGCCGGGCTGGACAAGGCATCGTGGGAGGGGGTGGAACTGACCGAAGTCGAAGCGGCAATTGCCTTGGATGAACGTGGGCGCATGACGCCCCTTGCAACTGACCCCCGCATCCACGTGTTTTTGCCCACGGAGGAACGGAATCCGTATCCGTTTCTCGTCAACGGTGCGTTCTCTTGCGATTTGTCCCGCCAGGCAATCAGGGTTGCTGATCGAGGTGACGACTACAATCATTTTCTCTTCCGGCAGGTCGGGCGTCTCGT
>JALGUK010000456.1 GCA_029820875.1 Candidatus Zipacnadia bacterium | reverse complement strand
AGTCGTTGATGGCGTTGTCGTTGAAAGTGTACCAGCGGCTGTAGCCTGTCTTCGCGAGCGGATACCACTGCGGCCATGCGCCGTTGGGGAATTGGGCCTTGAGAAAGAACGCCAGTCCATAGAGCGCTGCATCGTGAATGTCGCGGTCGCCTGTCACCTGGTCTACGGCAATTACGGTTGCGAAGCCGGGATACATCCAGCCCGGACTTGCCGACATTGTGACGGTAGTACCATCGGCGCTCGCCCTCTTCGGAGAAGTCAATTTTATAGTCCCATCCGCCGCACTGGAGCTGGCCCCAGACCAAGGCATCGGCCGCGGCCTTGGCCGCCTGCAGGTAGCGCTCGTCGCCCACTGCCTCCCAGGCGTGAAGATAGGCGAAGCCGACCGACGGCGTCCCCGGCGGCTGCACCCAGATCTGGCTTTCGGTGGCGGCTGTCTCGCCCCAGCGCTTATCCAAGTCGGCACTGTAGCGCCAGAGATATCCGCCGTGGGTGGCGACATCAGTTGTGAAGAACTCGACGGCCCGGGCAAGGGCAGCTTCGGCGCGGGTCGGAAGATACCGACCTTCGCAATGGCCGACCATGGAGGTGAGAGACAGCAAAACCACAAACAGAGCCTGCGCGAGGCAACGCATTGGGTACCCTCCCTGTAGCCGATGGATGATGGTAGCGAGGTTCGTCTTGCTGCTCGGGAAGTCCTGCGTGGCAGGGCACAAGCTCTTATTCCGCCACGAGAACATCGGCTTTGGCATGGGAGGGGGTGGCGTCCACGAGTTGGACGGCCATCGAATGGGACGGGAGGGGCGTGCCGGGGGGAATATCGATAGCATAACCATCCACAAACGCTGCTCGCCGGTCGGACTCCTCTAATGGCACGAAGTCCTCCGGCTTCAGATGAACCTTTTGGCCGGTAACAAACTGCTTGAGCTTACGGTCCACTTCTTCCTGCGTGCTGGCGGTGACCTCATAGGCTTCGGCGTGGAGTTGAGACCGAGCGCGAATGTAGATGGGCTTGCCTACGCTCTCCTCCAACTCCCGCACGTACTGTCCGTCTTCGCCTATGAATTCCAAGACAACCTGCGGATTCGCCTCTACCACTATAAGCGCCGTGCTCGGCTCGCGGGCCAAACGGCGAAGCTCCCGCTCAATCTCGATGCTGACGCTTTCAGGCGTCAAGACCTGGCCCGCGCCGCCGCAATATGGACACTTCTGATGCAGGCGCGCCGAGAGGCTTTCACCGGTGCGCTTGCGGGTCATTTCGACAAGGCCCAACGGCGTAAGGTGCACAACGCGGGTCTTCATCCTGTCCCGCTTGAGGGCCTCGCGCAGGGCCGACATTACCGCCTGGCGGTGCTTGCGCTTATCCATGTCAATGAAGTCGATGACGATGATTCCGCCGATGTCGCGCAACCGGAGCTGTCGTGCTATCTCGTCCACTGCGTCCAGATTCGTTTGAAGGACGGTATCGGCGAGGCGGGATGTATCCGTGAACTTGCCGGTGTTGACGTCAATCACAGTGAGGGCCTCGGTACGCTCAATATTGATATTCCCGCCATGGGCCAGCCACACTTTAGGCCGCAAGGCACGCTCGACGTCTTTCTCGATGCCGAAATGCTCGAAAATAGGCTTCTTCCCCTCAAAGAGGCGCACCCTGCTCTTGAGGGAGTTATCCATGTTATCGACGATATCCATGACTTTGCGGAATGTGTCCCGGTCATTTACAACAAAGGCGTCGAAGTCCTCCGCGAAGACATCGCGAAGCATGCTGAATATCAGGCTGAGGTCCTCGTGGAGCAATGCGGGTGCCTTCGCGTGCTCGAAGTCATCCAAGAGCTTACGCCACATCTTCATCAGCATCTCGACGTCCTGCCCCAGCTCCTTGTGGCCGGCTCCTTCGGCCTGTGTCCGCATGATGAGACCATATCCTTCGGGCCTAATGCGCTCACCAAGCCTCCGCAGGCGCTTGCGCTCCTCCTCGTCCTCGATTTTGCGCGAGACGCCGACGCGCTTTCCATCAGGGCCTGTCACGACAACGAACCTGCCGGGCAAGGAGATATGTGTGGTGACCCGTGCTCCCTTGGAGCCGATCGGCCCCTTGGTCACCTGCACGAGCAGCTCTTGATTCGGGTGCAGCACCTTCCGGATGGGCGGATACTCCCGATGCCGTCGAGGTATTCGCTTGCCGTTACCGTTATCCTCAGGCACGACATCTGAGACATGCAAGAAGGCGTTGCGTTCCAGACCTATGTCCACAAATGCCGCATCGAGGCCCGGGACGACGTTCTCCACGCGGCCCTTGTACACATTCCCTACAATCCGTGCCTCCCGCTCCACCTTAAGCTCGACAAGCCGCACGCCGTTCCCTCGGCGCGACATCTACGATGATTTCTCGTTTCATAGTTTGAGCTTTTCGACCTTTCGTTGGTGCAACGAGGCCTTAATAACACATGGCGGTAGATGGCTCATTCCGAACCTGCGCTTCGGAAGTCGGCGTAGCCGCCGGTGCAAGAGGAGAGGCGGGGTGCTGCTTGTCAGCGTAACCGTCCAGATTCGTGCCTGGGCAGTGAATTCATAAGCCGGTGCAGTTTCGCAGCCTGGGCAGTGTAGTGGATTCCATCATACCCGGGTCAACATCGGCACGGCAACTTCGGGAACCATGCGAGGGGATGGGCGAAAGGATAAGGCTATTTTGGAGAAGGGCTTGATTCCCACCATGTCAATAGTGACAGCATTTGAAATCTTTGCATCCTGCCAGCGAGTGCCTCCAGCGCTTGCCAGTACGTTCCCCCCATCCACCCCCACCAATTCAGCAGTACACTCGCGCAGGCAAAGCCCTTACCTCATCCGCTAAATCCCGTGACTACACACGTTCCCGCCAGAACTTCTTTTCCGGCTTCAAATCCGCTCCCCCTCTTCCTTGCTGCCCCGTTGATAGTCCTCTCTTTGGATGCAGGATTAACGCGAAAGGGCTTACGCCCTCGCGTGGTTGGCTCGTTTCCGGCGCAATTCGATTGTGCAGACTATATCATTCGGGCAACTTTTTGTCAAGCAGTCAGCGGCAGTCGGGAAGCGCTTGCATTTTCAGTCCTTTTGTGGTAATCTGATTTTACCATGAACGGGCGAAAACATGCGCCCCTTCGCGTGGGGATTATGGGGGGAACATTCGACCCCGTCCACTTCGGGCACCTCGTCACGGCGGAGGAGGCGCGTTTGCGTTTCAGCCTCGACGAAGTGATTTTCGTGCCATGTGGAACGCCGCCGCTTGACAAGCACTACCCTGTCACGGCGGCGGAGCATCGCTACGCGATGGTCCTGTTAGCGACAAGCACCAACCCACACTTCACGGTTTCACGAGTGGAGCTGGAGCGTGAAGGGCCGTCCTATACCGTTGACACCGTTCATCAGTTCAAACAGCGATTCGGGCCTGGTACTGAACTGTTCTTCATCACAGGCGCAGACGCTGTGTTGGACATTCTCAGTTGGCACCGCAACAGCGAGCTGATTGAGCAGTGTAGATTCATCGCGGCTACCCGGCCCGGCTACGACCTTAGTCGCCTCGAGGAACGATTAGGCCCGCAGTATGCCGCCCACATTAACGTGTTGCAGGTACCAGGTATTGAAATCTCCTCGACCGAAATCCGCCAACGTATCCGCAGCGGCAAGCCTGTTCGTTACCTCACGCCGGATTTGGTCTGGCGGTATATTGACAAGCTGGGCCTATACAGTGATGAACCTGATTGAGCGGACAGCTATGGACTGAGCGCATTTGCGCGGTCAAGTGGCGGGTGTCTGTGGGGTGATTCCGACGGGATACAATACAAGAAGCAGCCTTGACTACCTGATATATGTCCTTGCCCTGGCCATCGTTGGTGTAGGCGCATTTGGAGTCTACGACACGTTCTTTTTCACCCCCCGAAGTCAACGCGCAGCCGGAGCAACCGAGGTCGTCAAACGTTTTATAGTGCCCAAGTTCGCCCCCGCCTATGACCGAGCAAACGTCTTGCTGATCGGAGCCGATGATCGACCGGGAGAAGGAGGCCGGGCGGATACCATCATCCTTCTGATGATAGACAAGCCGAACCACCGCGCCTCGGTATTGTCCATCCCGCGCGATCTGAAAGTGGACATCCCGGGCCCGAAATACGGGATGAACAAGATCAACGCCGCCTACAGTTTCTACCACGAGCAAGGTCTGGGGGAGGAGAAAACCGTCGAGGCGGTTGAGGAGCTTACGGGCCTGGACATTTACGGTTATATTAAGGTCAATATGCAAGGCGTGGTGAAAATCATTGACACTTTGGGCGGAGTGGACATCAATGTGGAGAAGGAAATGAACTGGGAATGCCCGGGCGACATCGTGTGCTACCTTAAGCCGGGTCCGCAACATCTCAACGGGGAAAAGTTTCTCTCCTACATTCGTCATCGCAAGGATTTCAAGCCCGAAAACCAGTCCAGTGACTTCGAGCGCATGGCCCG
>JALGUK010000455.1 GCA_029820875.1 Candidatus Zipacnadia bacterium | reverse complement strand
GTGCGCGACGATTGCGCCGGTAAGTATGCGGTACACCTCATCGGGGTTTTGAACGCCAATCAGAGCGGGCGTCCCGCGCCCGCTGCGCGACTGCCGCGGGAAGGGACTCGCCGGCGCGGGGCCACCACCCGTAAGCAGCGAGATGGTCCCGACATCGCCTGCGCCTTTGTGTAAACTCAGGGAATCAATCTCGCCGAGCGGAACCGTTGTTACGGAGCTTCCGGCAAGTCCCTTCAGGATGAGAACCCGGTCGCTCGTTATCATGTAGTGCACGCTCTTCCACTGCGCCGCCTTGAGGATATAATGCCCCAGGAACATATGCAGCCCGACCAACACAAACGGCACCCCGAACAGCGGGAACAGCCAGGCGAACATTCTGGAACCCTCGAAGCGCGCCCCTTCACGCAATGGCCCCGTTGCCATCCATGTCCAGACACACGCGAAACCGAAAAAGAACGCTCCAGGAACCGACAATTGCCATCCAGAGAGGATGTAGGCCAGCCGCTGAGGCATACCCTCCCAGAGGACATCCTCGTCATCGCTTAGCATGTTGTGCAACTCTTCGCTGTAAGCAAACTCTTGCATTATCTGCTTCCGTCGGCAAAAGTAACAGCGAACGATGCGCACCGGCGTTATCGGTCACCTAACTGCCGGCCGCCCCGGGAGGATGTCCCGCATTACGCGCTCCCAAATCTTCTCCTCTTCCCGGTCTCTGGGGGCCGGGCGAAAGCCCAAGGCTACATAGAGCCTAATCGCCCGCTGGCGGTGTCCCTGGGTGTCGAGGAAGACCTTGGTCAAGCCACGGCCGGCCAAATGGTGCATTACGGCAAGCACAAGCGCCCGCCCCAAACCCTTGCCCTGATGCTCGGGGACAACGCCCACCCAGTGGACGCGCCCCCAGACCTTCTCATCCGGCTCATCCAACCACGCGAACGCCGTTCCCACCGGCTCATCTTCACGACAAGCAAAGAACACGCCATCCATAATAAACTGCGGGTGGCTGCTGAAGCTTTCGCGGAACTTCTCGACGGTCCAGCCTTCAGATTCACCGAACGCCGCTCGGATGATTTTCACCCACGTCTGCTCAAAGTCCGGCCAGGCGGTCTTAAGAACGTATCCTTCGGGCAGTTCGACAGGCGGCAGGTCTTGCAGGTCAGGCCTCTTCATGCGGATTGTACGATCGAGCATGGGCATCCTTCCTATCCGGCTCGTTCCAACATTGCACGATGCAGACAAACGTTGCGTCGAAGTGTAACGTTAGCTTCGCGGTTTCCCATCTGCAAAAACCGACGTACCACGCTCGGCCGCCCAGGGGGTCATCCGTCGCGGGTCACCGCTCCAGAGGCGATCAACCGCCCAGTCGCAGGCCTCAGGCGGGCCATCGCATTCGAGCTTGATGACGGGGAAAAGGTCCGTCGGAGGCTCGGCTGGCAGGCCTCTGAGCGTGAGGTGGTCCCGACGCTGCCGGAAGTCAAGCTCCTGTCCCGTGGTCAAAAGGACAGCCTTGTTAACGCGTGTTTTCAGTCCGGCAAGCGTCAGCGTGGGGCAGCCGTCCCAGAAGCGGATTATGAGGTAGAGGTTATTGCCCTTTTTCGTTTGGCGGCCATAGGTTATGAATTCGCAGACCTCCCCAGCATCTGAACCGTATATCGCCTCTCCATGAACCGCCATCCATTTCCCGATTTTGCGTGCGCGTTCGACGAATTGACGGGGCAACCGTCCGTCAGGTTGCGGCCCGACGTTGAGCAGCAGGTTCCCGCCCCTGCTGGCGCACTCGACAAGCATATCCAGCAGCAGGTCCGCCGGCCGCCAGCGTTCGCCGACGGCGTATCCCCATAGCCGCCATGTGCTCACCTGGCAGGATTCCCATAGCCGACCCCGGGCAGCTATCTCATGTTCCGGGGTGCCGAAATCGCCGCCGCCCAGCCGGTCGTTAATCAGGACATGCGGCTGCAATGCGCGGATTGTATACAGTAACTCCTCGCCTTTCCATTCCTCAGCCGAACGGGGCCAGGCACCGTCGAACCAGAAAAGGTCTATAGGCCCGTAGTTAGTCAGAAGCTCGCGAACTTGCTCGTGGACGTACTTTGCTCGTGGACGTACTCGCGGAACATTTCCCAGCCCGCCGGATCATGCTCGGGGCCTTCCCAGTAAGCGGGTATGCGCCAGTCGGCCAGCGAGTAGTACAGACCTATCCGAAGGCCGGCCGCGCGGAACGCCTCTACATATTCCCGCACGAAATCCCGCCCCGCCGCCTGGGATGCGGTAGTATAGTCCGTCACCCGCGAGTCCCACAGACAAAAGCCGTCATGGTGGCGGGTTGTGAGCACGGCATACTTCATGCCGGCCTGTTTTGCAACGGCCGCCCACGAGGTCATATCGCAGTGCTCGGGGTTCCACCGGCAGGCCGTTTCGGCGTACTCCGGCAGGCCGTTTCGGCGTACTCGCGCTGATTCAAGTGCTCCCGGAACAGCACCTGCTCTCCCCTGCCGTATACGGAATACGCACCCCAATGGATGAACATGCCGAACCTGCTCTCGGGGAACCATTGCCAATAATCGGGGATCTCGGACATCTACAAACATCCTTTCCGACACACCCGCGGCACGATGCAAGATCGCGCCGAAAGTCAGATAAGTATACTTGATGCATGGACGGGCCGGTTGCTGGGATTGCCTCTCGGTCTATTGTGGAGCTTCGCCCTCAATATTTGCCTTCTGCCCGCCCAGACCGGCCTGCATCAAAAGAGGTATCAGCTTTGTGGTGTCCAACTGTCCAAGCATACCGGCCGTGATGACTTGACGCGAGCTTGTCATAACCATGACAAACCCTTGCGGAGGCTCAGCGGCAGCGCCCTCGGGCGTCTTCGCGGGAAGCTGGAACAGTGTGATAGTGCGGTCTCCCTGCTTCATCTGCATGAAAGGCTTCCAGCCGACGCTTGCGGCTTTGCCAAGTCCCTCAGCAGGGCCGGGTATTTGTGCGGATGCTTGGAGGGCCTGCTCAAGGATAGGCCGCACCATGCTCAGCAGCCCTGCATCTAATTCAGCCGACATCGAGCAGTTCAAACCCGGGCAGCAAAGGCCTCTTACGCTCACGAGGGCCTCGGGCTTGTCGAGACCGAACATGTTAGGCGCAGGATTGTCGGCCGCCTGGACGGTCCAGGCCGCCGCGACAACAAGCAGCAACGCCAATGCGATGGTCACGGCTGCTCTCGGCTTACGGCTCACGGTCCTCAACTCCTCATCGCGGCAAGATTTGTGCGCCAGGTGTGTCACTGCGTGAGGATGTCCGCCAGTGCCTCCTTGGTCTCGTCGTACATACGCCGCGCCAGCGCAACGCGTTGTGCCGATATCTTGTCTTCAGCGGCCAG
>JALGUK010000454.1 GCA_029820875.1 Candidatus Zipacnadia bacterium | reverse complement strand
TGTCATCACGAATCTTGTTCGGAAGACCTACCGCCGTCTCGTCGCGAAGACGATGGCGCCGAGCAGGAAGATTACGCCGATGACCAGGAATGCCAGGAAGAAGAACATATCGACTTTGTAAGCGCCGGTGAGTGTGGCGTAATAGAGGGCGGCGATAGCGATGGCCATAGCGCCCAAAAGCAGCGAACTCCAGCACATCATCCAGCGTACCACATTCAGCCCGCTCTCCCAGTCAAACAGCGGCGCTTCGCGCCGCCTGCCGGCATCTACGCCGGTTTCCAAGCGTGAAGCGTAGTGGTCCGCCAGGTTCAGAAATGTCTCGTCCAGTTCCCCTTCGATCTCGGCGTGACGCACCATGCTCACGAAGAACGGGGAGAAGACGGTCGGGTAGCGGCTGAATGACGTTGCCAGCGTTCGGCCCATCTCGACATCGTGGCGGATGGAATCAATTATCTCCTTCAGCATGGGTTTTGAAGACTGGCTCTTCAATGCCTCGAGAGCTTCGAGGAGGTTGACATCGGCCTGCATCAAAGTGCCGAACTGCCTGCAGAAGCTTGCCAGTTCGGCATTTGTGATCTCACTGCTCTCGGACCGCATCACCGGTTCACCCCATTGGCCGCGATACCGCTTGGCCTCACTGACTGTCAGGACGACTTTTGCGGTTGGTTTTACGGCCCGAGTATACCGGAAACAGGATGCACGGTCAAGGAGCGTTGCACTCGGCGGGCTGGATGTGCTATAATTCGATTCCCGCTTGATTGGCACCTATTCCCAGTTGCTTTGTATAGGAGGCACTATTTCCCATGGGGAAAACGCATAAAATCGCCGTTCTGCCGTGCGATGGTGTTGGCCCGGAGGTGGTGCGGGAGGGGCTGAAAGTACTCGAGGCGGCCAGCGAGCGCACGGGTATGAAGTACGAGCTGCAGGAATACGACGTAGGAGGGGAGCGATACCTCAAAACCGGTGAAGTTCTCCCGGACTCCGTGTTTGAGGAATTGAAGACGTTCGATGCGATATATCTGGGCGCAGTCGGGCACCCTGACGTCAAGCCTGGTATCCTGGAGCACGGGATACTCCTTCGGCTGCGCTTCGGGCTGGATCAATACATCAACTTGCGCCCGGTCAAGCTCTACCCGGGTATTGAGACCCCGCTCAAGGACAAGGGGCCGGAGCACATTGACCTGGTATTCGTGCGCGAGAATACCGAGGGTCTCTATTGCGGGGTCGGAGGGTTCATGAGAAAGGGCACATCAGATGAGGTCGCTCAACAGCTTATGATTAATACCCGCAAAGGGGTCGAGCGATGCGTGCGATGGGCATTCGAATTTGCCCGTAAGCGCAACAAGATGAGGAAGCTGACCCTGGTTGACAAGTCCAACGTTCTTACTTACGCTCATGACCTCTGGCAGCGCGTGTTCCGCGAGGTTGGCCAAGAGTATCCTGACATTGAGAAGGAACATGCGTATATTGATGCCGCCTGCATGTGGCTCGTGAAGAATCCCGAGTGGTTCGATGTAGCCGTGACCTGCAACATGTTCGGTGATATCATCACGGATCTGGGTGCGATGATACAGGGCGGCTTGGGGGTTGCCGCTTCGGGCAATATCAACCCTGAGGGGGTCAGCATGTTCGAGCCGATTCACGGCTCGGCGCCCAAGTATACCGGGAAGAACGTAATCAGCCCTATGGCTGCCATCTGCGCCGCTCAGATGATGACCGAGTATCTGGGCGAGAAGGAAACAGCGGAGCTGATGGAACGGGCGATTACGAAGGCGTTCGCCAGCGGGAAACTCGGAGACCTATCCACCAGGAGCGGAGTCAGCACCACCGCTGCCGGCGACCTAGTGGCAACCTTCGTTGCCGAGGACTAACCCGCGGAATGCTCCGCCGCAGTCCCATCGGCTCCTTGTGATGCGGTGGGCTGCGTGGGCGCCGTTGTGGGGGCGGTGCATCCCGAGGTGCTGCCGGTGACGTGGTCCCTCAGGCGGACGAGGTCCCGCAAAGCCTGCCGGAAGCGGCCGATGATTTCGTCGAGCTCGTTGGTGCCTACATGAGCCTCGAACACCTCGAACTCGCCGAGCTCTACACACCGGTCCGAGCCCCAGTTGGACAGGATGCGCAGTTTCACATAGCGGGCCTCGATGGGGTCGAACTCAAATGTCTGGGGCCGCGGGATACGCAACACACGCCA
>JALGUK010000453.1 GCA_029820875.1 Candidatus Zipacnadia bacterium | reverse complement strand
TGTCGGCGTCTGTCCGGTACCTACAATCCAGCTCGCGGTTCAGCGCCTGGAAGCAGTGGGTGGAATCGCAATCACGGCGAGTCACAACCCGGCCCAGTGGAACGCGCTCAAGTTTATTCGTTCCGACGGCATCTTCCTGAACTCTTACCAGGCCGAGGAGCTCCTGGAGGTTTACCACCAGGGGGAATTTTGGGGAATTTTACAGCGCCGGCGTCGGCGACCTCGGAGACATCCGGAGCGATTCCACAGCGGCGGAGGCACACATCCAGGCCATTTTGAACTTCGTGGACGTGGATGTCGTAAGGCGGGCGCACATCAAGGTCGCGCTCGACTGTTGCAACGGCGCAGGCTCGATGATTGCACCACGTCTGCTTGAGCTTGTGGGCTGCGAGGTCCACGCGATTAACACAGTCCCTGACGGCATCTTCCCGCACCCGCCTGAGCCGATTCCCGCCAATCTCGGCCAGCTCTCCGAGGCTGTCAAGAGCTTCGGGGCACAGATAGGCTTCGCACAGGATGCGGATGCCGACCGGCTCGCGATTGCGGACGAAAACGGAGACCTCCCGGGCGAGGACTACACACTCGCCCTCGCCTGCGACTTCCTCGCGGCCCGTTACGAGGGACCGATTGTCGTCAACCTCTCCACCAGCCGTATGATTGACGACATCGCTCGAAAGTATGGGCGCCGGTGCATTCGCACCCCTATCGGGGAGGTGAATGTAGCCGAACGGATGAAGCGCGAGAAGGCCTCCTGCGGCGGAGAAGGCAATGGGGGCGTCATCGTCCCCTCTATACAGTATTGCCGCGACAGCCTCGCCGGAATGGCCGTCATCCTCCAGGCGCTGGCGGAATCGGGCGGCACGGTGACCGATTTGATGCGGCAATTCCCCGCCTATGAAATCGTCAAGACAAAAATCGAGGTGCCCTCGGACAGAATCCCTCCGGCCATCAAGCGCGTAGTAGACGCCTACCGGACAGAGCAGCTCGATTTCACCGACGGCGTAAAGGTAAACTGGCCGGACTCATGGCTTCACGTCCGCCGCTCCAACACCGAACCGGTAATCCGTGTAATCGCCGAAGCGCCGACCCGCCAGCACGCCCAGCAGCTTTGCGATGATGCGATAGCCGAGATTACTGCCGCCATCGAGCACTGATAAATCTCCTTGCCAACCATGCCTGAAGGAGAGAGGTAACAGTGGAGTTCCGGAATGGGCAGCCGCAACTGGACCTTAACGGAGCGTGGTCCTTTGCCTGGAGCAATCAGCCGGTGGCTCTGGACAAGCCGACATCGGCCGGCCTGCGGGAGGCGGGGCTTGAAGTATACCCGTGCACGGTGCCGGGCAACTTCGAGCTGGAGCTGCAGGCCATCGGCATCATCGAGGACCCGTTTTACGGGATGAACGTGCTGAAGCTGCAGGAGCTGGAGGGTGCGCATGTCTGGTATGTGCGGAATTTCGAGGCTTCTGCGCCGGATGGGTGCAATGCCGAGCTGGTTTTCGAGGGTCTGGACTGCTACGCGGATGTTTACCTGAACGGCGAGCTTGTCGGCTCATGTGACAACATGCTGGTTGAGCACACATTCAACGTGGACGGCCTGCTGCAAAGTCACAATGAACTGCTGGTCCACATCAAACCCGCCGTTTTGGAGGCCGAGGCATACCCGTATCCGCCGGGCCTTTCGGCGCTGGGTGTGAACTACGAGTCCCTTTATGTCCGCAAAGCGCCGCACATGTACGGTTGGGATATAATGCCGCGAGTGGTATCGGCAGGCATCTGGCGGCCGGTGAGAATCCGCTTCCTGCCGCTCGAGAGGCTCCAGAGGGTCTATCTGCAGACACTTTCTCTCTCTGCCGACGCCAGCCGCGCGGATTTGGACTTCTACTACAGGGCGCGAACTCTCCATTCTGCGGGCGACACCTACGAAGTCGCCGTCGAGGGGCATTGCAATGGCTCGTCCTTCTCCGAGAAGCGCCGCCTTCGTTTCAACGCGGGAAGGTTCGGCTTCAGCGTCAAGGACGCCAAGCCGTGGTGGCCCCGGGGGCGTGGGGAACCGAACCTGTACCACGTTACCGCCAGCCTCATCAAAAACGGCCGGGTCGTGGACCAGCTTGAGTTTGATATGGGCATCCGGACGGTCCGGCTCGACCGCACAAGCGTCACCACCCCTTCGGGCGACGGCGAGTTCTGCTTCAGAATCAACGGCGAGAAGGTTTTCATCATGGGCAGCAACTGGGTGCCGCTCGATGCGTTCCACGCGCGGGATGTCGAGCGCATCGCACCGGCGATAGAGCTGGCCGAGGACATCGGCTGCAATATGCTCAGATGCTGGGGCGGCAATGTCTATGAGAACGACCTCTTCTACGAGCTGTGCGACCGTAAGGGCATCATG
>JALGUK010000452.1 GCA_029820875.1 Candidatus Zipacnadia bacterium | reverse complement strand
TTCCGCAACATTCGCGAGAGGTTCGGATGGACGTTCCGGTCGCCTTCATTCATGCACTCGGCAATCCTTATCTACCGAAGAGACCTTCGTGACCCCTTCATAGGCGAAGGCGTGGACAGTCGTCGCAATCTCCGCGCCCGCCTGGAGCTTAACCGTGGTGCCGTTGTTCTGAGCTACCTCGAAGTTGACGCCTGGATAACTGGTCCACGGTTCAAGGGCGACCGTATAGGTCCTGCCGGATGTCCCAGCGCATCCCGAAGCCAACCTTCAGCTCGGTGTTGGTAAGCCCGTACCAACCGTCCTCAAAATCCATCAGGAAGGCCAGATCGTGCGTGCGTGCGTCAGGACCTGAAATGAGACTTATGTCCACGTCCTTGCCATCCACGGTCTTGCAGTTGGGCCAGTCGAAGCGTTTGCCGGCTGGCAGGCGGGAGTTCGGGTCCTGGGCCGGGTCTTGGATGACTACGGTCTTGGCCGGTATATCAACCCGGCACTTATCAGAAAGCAGCGGGACACCGATGGCGGGGTGGTGCCCCCACATAATCTCCATTTCCTCCTCTCCCTCGTTCACCACACGCTCGGCCAGCGTCAGCACGGGCGAATCGGATTTGAGCGACAGCGTCTTCTCGAGGTAAAACGGCGTTCGCACCGTCCTCACCCAGAACTTAGCTGCGACCTGCTCGGGCGTGTCCTCGATAATCTGACAGTGCCACGGCAGTACCGCGACCTCGCCATGGACACCCCACTCAGCACCCTTGTACTGGCACGGTCCCCCGCCCGCAGGGAAGCACTCCTGCCACCCGCCGCCGTACAGGTCCAGGAAGTAGCCGCCGCTGCTTGCTACGGATGGTGTGAATGTGGCGGGATTGCGGTAGCCCATCGGCGTGCGCCACATGAAGTCTATGTCCCTGGGCTTGTAAAGGAATTCGATGATGTCGGTGCCCTTGTCAACCAACACGGTCACGCGGAGCAGTTCGTTTTCGAGAACGGCCGCCCGCATTCCCTTGTACGTCCACTCGTCCGAGATTCGGCAACCCCAATTGCGCTCATGGCTGTAACCAGGCATAATGCTACATCCTTTCGGGCGCTGAAATGCCCAAGAGTCTCAGTACGTTTCGCAGCACAATCTGGCTGGCCCGCGTCAATGCCAGCCGCGACGCGGTCAAATCCGGCACATCGCCCAGGACGGTGCAGTTAGTGTAGAACTGATGAAATGCGGTTGCCACCTCCTGTGCATATCGGGTCATCCTGTGCGGTTGCCGGCTCAGGGCCGCTTGCTTGACCTCCTCAGGAAACTCGGAAATCTTGCGCAGAAGAGCCAACTCGTCAGCGTGCTTCAGAAGCGTCCAGGCGACGGTGTCAAAGTTCGGGATCGGGACCCCTCGTTCCTTCGCCGTTGTAAAGATGGAGCAGATGCGGGCATGGGCGTACTGTACGTAGTAGGCCGGGTTCTCCCGCGATTGGGTCTTGGCCAGTTCAAGGTCGAAGTCGAGGTGACTGTCAGCCGAGCGCATCAGGTAGAAGAAGCGGGCCACATCCGCTCCGACCTCGTCAAGAAGTTTCCGCAGCGGAATCATCGTACCCTTGCGCTTGGACATCGTCTTGACCTGGCCACCCTCGACAAGCCGCACGTTCTGGTGGATGATAATCTCGATGGCTTCGGGGTCATAGCCCAGGGCGGCCGCTCCCGCCTTCATCCGCGCCTGGTAACCGTCATGGTGTGGGCCCCACACGTAGATGCAATGCTGAAAGCCCCTCTGGAACTTGCTGCGCATGTACGCCATATCGGATGCGAGGTAGGTGGGCGCGCCGTCGCTGCGGACAAGACACCGGTCCTTGTCGTCGCCGAAGTCACGAGTCTTCAGCCACAGCGCCCCGTCCAACTCGTAAGCATGTCCTCTTTCGCGAAGTTCACGCAGCACTTCGTCCACCGCGCCGTCTTCATACAATGCCGCCTCGTGAAACCACGCATCGTAGTGGATGCCGAAATCGTCGCAGTCGGCGCGATGCATGGCCAGAATATCGGTCTGCGCCGCCTTTGCCAGTGCGCGCTGACGCTGCGGTCGGTCGAGATTCAGGTACTTGTCGCCATCACGCCGGGCGATGGCGGCGGCAATAGTCTCGATGTACTCCCCCGGGTACGCATCATCATCAGGCTCAACATTCTGGCCGAACTCCGCACAGTAGGGTACCTCGAGCGAAGCCCCGAACTTCTGCATTTGTGTGTTGGCCGGACCGTCGTTGACGTAGTACTCCCGGCACACTTCGTATCCGATTGCATCAAGCAGATTCGCGAGCACATCGCCGATTGCCCCGCCCCAGGCGTTCCCAATATGAATTGGCCCTACCGGATTGGCGCTTATGAACTCAAGCTGGACCTTCTGGGATCGGCCGATATCGGAGCAACCGTAACGGTCGCCCTGCCGTATCACCTCC
>JALGUK010000451.1 GCA_029820875.1 Candidatus Zipacnadia bacterium | reverse complement strand
GAGATGTACCGGACTTTCAACATGGGTATCGGCCTTGTAGCCGCCGTCAAAGATGCCCAGACCCAGCAGGCACTTGATGCCCTTTCGACCGTCGGCATGAGCGCTTGGGTCATCGGGCAAGTCGTCCCGCGCGTGGGTGCGCCTGTCATGCTTTCGTTTGAATGATGGAGGGAACACGATTGAACAAGCTCAGGCTCGGGGTTCTTGCTTCAGGCAGAGGAACAAACCTTCAGGCCATCATAGACGCCTGCGAAACGCCGGACTTCCCCGCTCAGGTGGCGGTCGTCATAAGCGACAACGAGGATGCGATGGCCCTCGACCGGGCCCGTAAGCATGGTATCCCAGCCGTTTACATTGCGCCGGGTAAGTATAAGACCTGGATGGAACCGGAGATTGAGCAGAAGATGGTGGAGACCCTCAAGGACCACGGCGTGGAACTGGTGTGCCTCGCCGGTTACATGCGGGTGGTGCATGAGACGCTCCTTGACGCATTCCCGCACCGAATAATCAACATCCATCCCGCCCTTCTCCCCTCCTTCCCCGGGCTTGAGGGCCAGCGGCAGGCCCTCGAACACGGGTGCAAGGTCGCGGGCTGTACGGTCCATTTCGTAGAGCCGGATGTGGACGCAGGGCCAATCATCTGCCAGGCGGCGGTGCCGGTGATGGAGGACGATGATGTGGAGTCCCTCTCGCACCGGATTCTCGAGCAGGAGCATAAGATTTATCCGCACGCGATCCGGCTTATCTCTGAGAGAAAAGTGACGATTGAGGGGCGGCGCGTTCACATTGAGGGAGGCCGTGGAGGGTTTACGGCGTGAGGCTTTCGCCGCTTATCCATGCTGTCTGCTTATTGTTCTTGGGTGCAACTATCGCGGCAGCCTCACAGGGTCACGAGTTTCGGGAGTTCAACTGCGCGAACCTCTCCCCCGCCTCGATGAGCGCCCCTCAGGAGAGAACATCATCAATATCCAAAGCGCGTCCGCAGGCGCGAGACTTCGCGTGACGGTGCCGACTGACCGGCTGAAGCCGGACACATGGCGTTTCGACGCCAAGGGCGTTATTTTCTACGTGAAGGTGCAATTTGCTCCCATAAACGATTAATGACTGGGGGAGACGTTATCATGTTGAAACAATGGCTACTGGCCAGCACGCTGACTTCCCTTATAATAGGCGTCGTTGTACCGCCGACCGTGGCCGGCACAGCGGTAAGCCCCAAGCTCGATACCATCGCTGCAATGACGGTGCACCGATGCGCCGCTGCACCGGTCATTGACGGCCGTCTCGAAGATACGGTATGGAAGAATATACCTCCCAGCAAACCGTTTGCCATACTGAGCGGTTCCGGTTCGTCAGAGGCCCCCACAACCGTCAAGGTCACGTTCGACGAAAAGGCCCTCTACATTGCTTTCAACTGCCGCGAACCCCGTATGGACCGGCTGCAGGCGACGATGACCAAACACGATGCCGACATATGGACAGAGGATTGCATCGAGGTCTTCCTGGACCCCGATTGCAACCAGACGGACTATTACCACTTCGTCGTCAACGCCATCGGAACCCGCTTCGAGGAGTTATGCAGTCCGGGCGGCAAGAATGCCGGTTGGAATCCCGACTGGCAGGCCGCTGCAACCCGCCAGGCCGGCGGCTACTTCGTGGAGATAGCCATCCCCTGGCAGAGCATTAACTGGAAAGCGAAAGATGGGATGGTGCTGGCTACAAACTTTAATCGCGCCCGTCGGGCCGACACATCCGAGAATCAGGCGTGGGTGCTAACGACGGGCGGCTTCCATGACCCCGCGCACTTCGGGTTGTTGGTGTGCAAAGCGGCATCAGATGAGACCTCACTTTCAGTGCGCCTTGATGAAGTCGCGGCGGGTAAGAAAGGTTATTCGGTCCGAACAACGGTTGGCAACTCGTCACAGGCGGCTGCCGCGGCCCGTATTGAGTGGTATTGCAGCTTGCCGGGGCGCCATGTACGGACCAGCCGAACCATCACGGTCCCGGAGAAGGATACCGTAACGGTGGACATCCCACTCGGCGATGTCGAGGAGGCCGGCTCCGCAAGTATAATCCTAACCATATATGACGCAGCGGAACACGTAGCCGACGCCTCAAAATATGTATTCCGCGTCCGCCCCACCAAGACCGAGGGCTACGGCGCTGTGGTGACGCGGGCAGGCGGTATCACGCTCTGGACTGCGGA
>JALGUK010000450.1 GCA_029820875.1 Candidatus Zipacnadia bacterium | reverse complement strand
GGTCGCTGCGGACTGCGGCCCAATCGGTGTCGTCAAACGCGGTGGCGAACCACCTCTGCTTTACGCCCCCGTCATCCGGGTCGGTCGCGAACTTCCAGGTTGCCGGCAAGGGCCATACGCCGACCTCGTCCTCGCCTATCTGCGGGAGCTCCTCGCTGACGCGGATGGCATCCCTCCAGCTTTGGAGCTTCTCTTCGATGTCCGGAGCGCCCTCGCGCAGGTGAGTGACGCCCTCGCGACGGCAAATCGTCTCAAACTCGTCCAGGAGCTGGCCATAGTTCTCGTCGGTAAAGCCCGGCCCGCGCATGAGCTTGACATACATTATCGGCAGCTTCGCCACCTGGACGCGCCGTCTTACTTTACTGCGCCGGGCCATCTTTTCCGCGCGCTCGAAGATAGCAGTCGCCTTGTCTATAAACTCCTTGGACAGAAACGGCGAGTCCATCGGATAGCGGATGCCGCCCTCGGGGGTGTTTATCGTATCCAGGTGCTCAAGTCGGGTCTGCTCGAGCGCCTGGTAGTACTCCCAAATGGCCGGAGCGGCCTCCTCGTAGTAGCCGAAGACGAAGTCGCGCATCAACTCGTTTACATCGCGCGAGGGGTCCCACAGGAGCTTTGCCATCACCCAGCACCGCATCGGTACACGCGCCCCTCCTGGGCTTTGGTAGGCGCCCTGCATCATGATACCGGTCACGTGGTGGTCCACGTAGAACCTTACGCTCGGCCCGAGCACGTGCATGTTGGGCATCGGTGCCATGTAGTGGCTGAAGTTGACGAAGTAGTCCCAGATGTGGATGTTGTTGCAGATTTTCGACCACCCGACCAATGCATCACGGTAGCGCTTGCTCTCAGGCTTGGTGTCCGTGACGAAACAGGTCATCGGGTAGCGCCACGAGTGGAGGTTGTTGCAAAGACGTATGGCCACGTTCTTTGCGGGGCGAATCTTTTTCGGCGGGTCCACCGTGTCAAGATAGGCGAGCGTGGAGACCATCACCCCCGGGTACTCCTTCTGCACGGCCTCGGCGACACGATTGACAAGGTACAGCAGCGAGCCGGCCGGGCTGCCGTTTTCGTCGTTGATTGCCTGGCACCTGGGGCAGGTGCAGTGTCCCCCGCCGTCGTTGGGCGACACCGACACCACCTCGGCGTTGGGGTGCTCCCGGAGGATTTGCAGTACGCTCTCGGTGGCAATCCGGATCACGTCGGGATTGGTCTCGCACAGTTGTCGGGGCGTGCGCTTCCCGCCGATTAGGGAGTAGTACTCCGGGTGCTCCTTGAAATACTTGGACGGCGGGACCAGCCTGTTATACGTGTGGACGAAAAGGCTGGCGTAGTCCACATGGCCGCCCCATTCCTCAGGAACCGATGCGTTGGGTGCGTTGGTGCGGTTCCGGAGCGACCATGTGCCGTTGAATGCATCGCGGTAGAATGGGTCGCGGATCATCAGCGGCGGGACATAGCTGCGGGGCACGGGCCGGAAGCGGAGGTTCCGTCGCCGGGGAATCCTGCTGCTGTCCGCGTGATACCACCGGCAGCCCAGGTCCTCCTCCAGCAGGGCGTAGACTGCATAAATCGGGCCTCGCTTGCGGCCGCCCACCAGCAGCAGCCTCTTCCCGTCAACGCCGATTGCGTAGCCCTCATCACCGAGGTCGGCCTTCGCCTGAGGGAACCTCGCGCCTTGGAGACGGTTGGTCCGCCCGACGCTTATCTCCGTCGGGCGCGGCGGCTCCCGGTCTGAAACGATGGGGAATTCCGCAGTCGTCATCTTCCCGAGCCAGAGGGCGAGATCCTCGGCCGCTTTTTGCTCCTGGGTCGTCGGTTGTGAGGGGATGACTATCACGTAATCGGTCTTGCCCGCCCTTGCGAGAGTAATCTCGCCTGCGGGAGTGCCTTTTGGCTTCAGCGAGTTCTCCCATCTGGCCCAGGTAGGTGCAATGACACATAAAGTGGCGAAGACGACGATTAGGCCGCTTAGTTCAAAGCGTGCGCTGGTGGTCATTTCCGGCCCTCCCGGTGCGAACCATATAATGATGATACTTAAAAGAGCTTTCCCCGCGGGCTATACTCCGGCGATAAAGACAGCAGGAGGAACCTGATGCTTGCCGCCCGTGTCGCCACCGCCGCCGTCGGCATACCTCTTGGCCTGCTGGTCATGTACATCGGCGGTCTCCCGTTTGCCATTGTCGTCATCGCGGCCGCGCTTCTGGGAATGGGCGAACTGTACGGTGCCCTTGAGTTACGCGGCGACCGGCCGGTGCGAGCGCTCGGTTACATCGCGGCCGTCGCGATAATCGGTGGAGCGGCGCTTTTGCCGCCGGACGCCCGTTTGCCGTTCGGTGCGGTCACTCTCGGCCTCCTGACCATCGCTACTCTCGCCACGCAGATCGTTCGCGACGCGGACGATACATCCTCGCCGATTTCAAACGCCGGCGCGACGCTCCTGGGCGTAGTGTATGTAGGCTGGCTTTTCAGCTTTTTCATTTACCTGCGCAACCTCGACGCTCCAGGCCTGGTTGCGGCGGTGGGAGAGGGCTTCCGCGGTCGGACGGGGCTTCTGTTCATGGCCCTTGCGTGTACCTGGTCAACCGACACTTCGGCATATTTCATGGGGCGGCTCATCGGCAAGCACAAGCTGGCCCCGCGCGTGAGCCCGGGCAAGACGATTGAGGGCAGCGCCGCCGGC
>JALGUK010000449.1 GCA_029820875.1 Candidatus Zipacnadia bacterium | reverse complement strand
GCGCCCGGATCAATTCAACCACGAGCGCCAGGCGGAGATGGTCGTCACCAAGAACCACAGCACTTGCCCGTTTTGCCCGGGCAACGAGTCCATGACCCCGCCGGAGGTGATGGCGTATCGGCCCGGAGGTGGGGAACCGAACAGCCCGGGTTGGAGTTTGCGCGTGGTGCCCAACAAGTTCCCGGCATTGAACCTCGAGTCAGACCCACGTAGGCGCGACGAGGGCGTTTATGACACTATGGGCGGTTTCGGCGTACACGAGGTAATAGTCGAGCATCCGGACCACAGCAAGGACCTCTACAAAATGACCGACCACGAAGTGGCGGATATTATCTGGGCATATCGGGACCGGTATGTGGACCTCAAGCGTGATACTCGACTGATGCACATCATGGTCTTCCGCAATCACGGGCGGGTTGCCGGTGCATCTATTGAACACCCTCATTCCCAGCTTATTGGTACGCCGTTTGTGCCCCAGATGATTTGGCAGATTACCCGCGGCGCGATGCAGTATACCGATTACCGCGATACTTGCGCCTTCTGCGATATCGTAAAATACGAGCAAGAGGTCGGGGCAAGGCTCATCAGTGCAAATGACCACTTCGTCTCTGTGGCCCCTTATGCATCGAAAGTCCCCTTCGAGATTAGCATCATCCCGAAGCGCCACGACGGCTGCTTCGCGAACATGACCCGCGAAGAGGTCAGGGCGTTTGCCGCCATTCTGAAGGACGTCACAGGACGTCTGGCATCGTGCCTGAACGATCCGCCGTACAACTATAATTTCCATACGTCTCCCATAAACGAGGAGACGAATCCAAGTCTGCATTGGCACCTCAGCCTCATGCCCAGATTGACCATCGCGGCTGGCTTCGAGATGGGAACCGGCATCTACATCAATGTAACGCCTCCGGAGGAAGCTGCAAAATATCTGCGTGAAGCGGAGCTGCCGCAGCAACAGTGAGGAGCGGCATAGGTTGGAAGCCACGTTCGGCGCCCCCTGTTGGGCTGAGGTTAACCTCTCCGCCATTGAATATAATATTGCCCAGGTACGCAGCCTTATCGGCGAGCAGTGCGGCTTTATGGCCGTCGTCAAAGCCGACGCTTACGGCCATGGTGTGGTGCCTGTCGCACGGTCGGCGATAGCGGCCGGCGCCAGTTACCTCGCCGTGGCGACCGTTGCCGAGGCCGTCCAGCTCAGGGAGGCAGGGATTGCCGCCCCGATCCTGGTCTTAGGCTCGTGTTTGCCGTCCGATGCGCCGGATGTTGTCGGATACGACCTTACGCAAGTGGTCTGTGATAATACGCTGGCCGAGGCGCTCTCCCGTGCAGCCCGCGCCGCCGGGCGGTCGGTCAAGGTGCATGTCAAGGTGGACACAGGAATGGGCCGCCTGGGAGTTCCGTTCCGGCGTGCTGTAGACTTCGTGCAAAAGGTTGCTGCATTGCAGGGCGTGACGCTCGAGGGCGTTCTCTCGCACTTCGCCACGGCCGACGAAGCGGACTTCAGCTTCGCCGAAGTGCAGCTCAATCGCTTTCTGGACTTCTGCGAGGCCCTCGGACGCGCCGGATTCGCCGGTATTGTTCGGCACATTGCTAACAGCGGCGGCGTGTTGAATCTTCCGGACTCCTACTTAGACCTCGTCCGCCCGGGTCTTCTTATGTACGGACTCGACCTACCCAACCCGACCCGCATTGAGATTGACCTCCAGCCTGCGTTGTTGTGGAAGGCGAAGGTCGCTTTCGTCCGCCGTGCTGAGGCGGGGGAGACCATTGGGTACGGACGCACTTACACCGTCCCCCGTCCCACAACTCTCGCAGCGGTTCCGGTCGGCTATGCGGACGGTTACGACCGGCGTCTGTCCAACAACGCTGACGTGCTTATTCACGGGCAGCGCGTGCCGGTCGTCGGTCGGGTTTCGATGGACAGAATTATCGTGGATATTGGCAGCCTGGACGGCGTCTCAGTTGGTGATGAGGTGGTGCTGATTGGGAGCCAAGGCGAAGAGCAGATAACAGCGGCGGAGCTTGCGCGACGCGCGGACACGACGGTCCACGAAGTCCCCACACGCATCGGGCCGCGGGTACCGCGGCACGTGACCGACGTTGCGGATGCAACTGCCTTGTTCGATAAACGCGTGTAACGCCTGTTGTGTGTTGGATCGCGAAAGGAGAATCAATGGTGAAAGCATTCCCGGAGGCTGTGCGCCGCGCAGTTGAAGGCCGCGCCCAGTGGGCGACTGATACACTGTGCGACCTTATTCGCTTCAATACTGTTGCCGGCGGCGAGGCTCCTGCACAGGAATATCTACAAAAGATATTCGCTCGGCTCAGCGGAGACGTTACGATGGTCCCTGTGCCCGAGAGTATCCGTCAAGACCCTGAATATTCCCACGCCGATGTGGAACCGCCCTACGAGGGGCGCTGCAATTTGCTGTACCAGCGCCGAGGCGTCGGTGACGGGCGGAGCGTCATCCTCCAGACGCACGTGGATGTCGTCCCCGCAGATGAATGGCCGGAGGCGTTTACGCCCAAGGTTGAAAGCGGCGTGATCTGGGGCCGCGGCGCCGTGGACTGCAAGGGGCAGATAGTCGTCATCCTGCTTGCCCTTCAGGCACTTGAGGAGCTTGGTGTAAACCTCGCGGGCGACTTGAATGTTCAGATAGTCATCGAAGAGGAGGTCGGCGGTAACGGCGCCCTTTCGATGATACGCGACGGCTACAGGGCCGACGGGGTAGTCGTCTACGAGGCGACGGAGCTGCAGG
>JALGUK010000448.1 GCA_029820875.1 Candidatus Zipacnadia bacterium | reverse complement strand
GGAGTTCTTCCTCGACGTTCTGGAAGAAGCGGCGCAGCGGGACATCATGGGTGTGAACCTCGACTACCTGCGCAACTATCCGTTTTTCGGCTTTGAAGAACCGTTGGTGGCCGGGTTCAAGCGAAGATACGGTTTTGAGCCACCGGGACCGGACGTGGAGCGCTGGTGGCGATACCGTGCGGAGTTCATGACTGACTTTCTCCGCAAACTCCGGGCTCGGCTGGACGAGGCGGAGCAGCGCCTGGGGCATCCGCTCAGAATCTCCGCCCGCATTGATTATCGTCATTACCTTGAATGGGGCCTTGACGTGGAGACGTGGATTAAGGAAGGCTTGCTTGATATTCTCATCGTCTCGAAGGCCAGTGCCGGGGGGTTCCCGATATTTGACCTTGCGCCATTTCGCAAGATGGTTGAGGGTACGAACTGCAAGCTCCTTGTCGGCGAGGAGACGGTCACCGCAGGCCATGACCTGACTCCCGAGGAAGACAAGGCACTCGCCCGAGGGGAGAAACTGAACCTGAAGGGACGACACATGACACCTCTCGAGTATTGTCAGCGTGCCCTTCGCTGGTACACCGAGGGCGCCGATGGAGTCGAGATATTCAACGCGCCAGGACCTCAATGCGAAGCATTCAAGGTGCTCGGGAGCCTCGCGAAGGTGAAGGAATACCTCGCGAAGCACGGGAGGCAATAGGCGTCGTGGGATTTTGCGGAAGTTGGCACATCGGAGCAAACAAGCCCTTCAAGGGCAGGGCCGGGAGATAAAATGCCTGTGCAAAATGACGTCGTGATGACCGAGATAAAATGCCTGTGCAAAATGACGTCGTGATGACCCCTCGCCAGCGGGTGGAGGCGGTGCTGCTGGGCAAGGGGCCTGACCGCGTGCCGTTTACGGTATATGAAAGCAAGTTGCCGCAGTGCAGCGTAGAGCGACAACTGCGCAACGAGGGCCTGTGCATAATGAACCGGCTCTATCCTGGGTTCCGCACAGTCACGCCCAACTGCACAATAGAGAGCCACTCCTTCGTTGATTCCGCCACAGGCAAGCGCCTCACGCGCACGGTGACGCACACTCCCAAGGGTGACCTGGTACAGGTCAACGAGCCGGCGGGATTCACCACCTGGAGACATCAACTGCCGTTTCAGGGGCCGGAGGACTATGACAAACTGATTGCCCTCGCAGACGACACGCAATACGAACCCGACTACGAGTCGGTGGAAAAGGCGCGTCTGTTGCTGGGAGATGACGTTTTCCTGCGCGGAGGAATGGGCTACTCTCCGTTGCAGAGCATTATCTACGACTACATGGGCGTGGAGACGTTCTGCATAGAGTGGGCTGAGCGGCGCGACGAGGTGCTGCGTTTATATGAGGCATTGACCGAACGGGACCGGCGCTGCTACAAGGTCCTCGCCGCCGACGGCCCTCACTGGCTTTGCCAGTACGGCGGGAACGTCAGCCCCGAGGTCGTAGGACGCGAGCGGTTCGAGAAGTACATCATCCCTCACTACAACGAATTCGCGGAGATATTGCACGAGCGCGGTAAGATGCTGCTTGTGCACCTGGATGCGAACTGCGGACTGCTCAAAGACCTGATTGCTGAGTCAGGCATTGATGTGATTGAGGCATTCACACCTGCTCCCGATACGGATATGACTATGGCTGAAGCGCGGCAGGCGTGGCCGGATAAGATTATCTGGATTAACTTCCCGTCGTCCGTGCACCTGGGAGGCGAGCAGCTTATCTACGAGACCACCTGCCGGCTCATTGACGAGGATGCTGGCTCGCAAAAACTGCTCATCGGTATAACCGAGGACGTTCCCGAGGACCGCTGGCAGGAGAGCTTCCTGACTATCAGCCGCGCCATCCGGGAGCACGGGCGATATCGCTGATGATTTGCAAGCCCATACATACCTTGCGGCAATGCGAAGAGACCGGAAGCGGAGGAGTATAATGACTCTTGTGGCAGTTAGTCTTATGAGTTCGTTTCTGCTACCGAGCTTGGCCGTCGGCGAGCGAACGCTCGGGGTCACCATTGTCTCACCGCCGCCTGACAAACTTGCTGCCGCTCCAATCTTGCTGCTCACATTCGCAGGAACACGGGGGTTATCTCTGTTTGAGGAGCCTTACTGCCTGGCGGCGCGTTGCTTTCTTGAGCAGGGCCACAGGGTGGCGAGTTTCGACCTACCCGGCCACGGAACGCGCGTGAACGACTTCGGGGAGGGCATCATCGGCCTGCGCAACGCCTTCGTGGCAGGTCGGAACCCGTTTGCGATGTTCGTCGAGGACGGAAAGGCGGTAATTGACGAGTGCATCAAGCGAGGCTGGGCGCGACCCGGGAGGATTATGGTCGCGGGCACCTCGCGCGGGGGGTACTGTGCACTGCGCCTGCTGGCCGAGGATGAGCGCATAGCCGGCGGCGCGGGATTTGCGCCCGTCACCGACTGGCGGTACCTGTCCGAGTTCGCCCAGGACCGAGAGCGCAGGGACGTCGCCCAGCTTAGGCTTGTCCGTTTCGTTGAAGGCCTTGTGGGCAAGAGGGTGTTCCTGGCGATAGGCGGCCAGGATGACCGTGTCAGCACAGCAAGCTGCCGGCACCTTTATCGCGCGGTGCGAAGGGCAGATATCCGCGCTGGCTATAATGAATCACTGGTCGCCTTCCACATCACCGAGGACGTAGGGCATACAATGGGCGACGTATGGTACCAGCGGGGAGCACAGTTCCTGCTGCAATACGCCGCCCAATGTGCCGATTAGAGTTGTCGAACGTTCGTCGTCACTCTTTCGGGGCGGTCACCCCGGGCCATTCGTCGGTACGGAATGGAGAGGCCGGGAGGCCGGCGGCGTTGTACAGATTGCACTCCGGGTTGTCAGCCCATGCGTACCGGACCGCCACCGGCTTGGGCACCCGGAAGCTTCGAACCACGACCGTGTCCCCGTCAATCTTGGCATGAGCCCAGTAGAACTTGCGGTCCTCGCCGGCGATGGCAAAGCCCTTCAGGCGCCCGCCCTTTGCAACAAGGCCGCCGTCAACGTGCTTGAAGCGCATGCGGATGCGGTTGCCCTCTATGGTCATCGAATCGTAAATGGGGCCGGAGATGACCACGTCCTTACCGTAGGTCGTTCCAAGCGCCCATGCGGCGAGGCGTTTGCCGACGTCTTGCTTGTTCTTTGGATGGATATTGTTGGCCTCACCGATGTCGATAATCACCGCCATTCCCGTATTCGGAAGAGCAAGCGTCATAAGCTGCGCCTCGCGCAGCTCCGCCCATGCGCTCTCGGCCGGCTGGCTCTTGCGTGCCTTGAAATTGGCGAGCTGAACGAAAAGGAACGGGAAGTCGCCCTGCCCCCAGTGCTTTCGCCAGTCCCGGATCATCGTCGGGAAGAGGGTGCGATACTGCCAGGCGCGGCTTGCGTTGGATTCGCCCTGGTACCAGATGGCGCCGCGGATGGCGAATGGAATCAGCGGCGATATCATGCCGTTGAAGAGACCTGCAGGCCGCCAAGGGCTGGCGTTCGGGTCTTGCGGAGCCTTGGGTTCGGGCGGAACCTTCGCCCCTTCGGCCTTCGCCTTCTGTGCCGCCTTCTCCCATTCGGCGTGGGCCTTGTGGTAGTCCGCCAGTGCCTTGGGGTAAGATATGATGCGCTTATCCAAGTCATCCACCAGTTGCTTCAGCTCTCCGACGGCCTCCAGCGCGGGCCGGCTGGTCCACGCTTCGGCGGGGGTTCCACCCCACGATGTATGGATAAGCCCTACGGGTACGCCCAGGGCCTTGTGAAGCTCGCGCCCGAAGAAATATCCAACCGCCGAAAAGCCCGGCACCGTTTCCGGGCTGCAGGCTGTCCAGTTTCCGGTGGTGTCAGACAGCGGTCTGGCTGCGACCCTTCTGGGGACGGTGAAGAGCCGGATGCTCGGATAGTCAGCCTCGGCTATCTCCTTTTTCGCATTGTTTACACTCGCTACCGCCATCTGCATGTTGGACTGCCCCGAGCACACCCATACCTCTCCCACCAGAACGTCACGCACCACGATTGAGTTGTGCCCCGTCACCCGCAGCGTGAACGGTCCACCATATTCCAGCGGTTTCAGGCTCACGGCCCACTTGCCGTTTTCATCGGCGGTGGTCTGAGCCTGCCGGCCTGCGATGGTGACGGTTACATCCTCCCCGTGCCCCAGATGGGCACATTCATCCCCTGCTGCAGTACCATGTGGTCGCCGATGACCGCCGGCAGCGTCACATCGGCATGAGCGGCATGGGAGGCAAGAGAGCACAACAGCAGGAGAAGCAACGTCGGCACGCGATACGTTGAGCGCATAATTCATTGACTCCTTTGCTGGCTCAAGTAAGGCCATTACTACACCATGTCATTCTGAGCACCCGAAGGGTGCGAAGAATCTCGTCGTTTCATATCGAGGCACGTCCAACACCGAGATTCTTCGGCGCTTTGCGCCTCAGAATGACAAATAGTTCCGTTATCGCCCTAAGTATGCCGCAACCGTCATCACCATGTCATTCTGAGCGCCCGGAGGGTGCGAAGAATC
>JALGUK010000447.1 GCA_029820875.1 Candidatus Zipacnadia bacterium | reverse complement strand
CGCCCCACAAGCGCGATGAGGTAGTTCTGGCGCGCCGAGAATGCGATAGTGTGATTGACCGGCACGCCCTCGGCGCGCAGGCGGCGGGTTGCAATCAGCCCCTCCGGCGAGAGGGGCACCTTGATAATAAAATGCTCGGGCATCACCGCATAGTAAAGACGCGCCAGGTGCACTGTCGCCTCGATGTCATGGGCTACCGACGGATGAAGCTCCACCGACACCAGGCAATTGAAGCGCTCAATCAGCCGCAGCGCAATCTTGCAGTTGATGACGAACCCGACCTGCATCACCAGTTCCTCGTCCGATGCAGACGGACTGGCCGAGCGGAGTTCGCCAACGGTGGCGCGGATAGCATCGTCCAGGACGCCGGACTGCACAACCTGATTGGCGAGGGTGTTGTTGGTCGTAAGTGCCGTCATCTCGGCCCGCCACAACGGCTCGGCGGCGGCCAGGTCGCCGGTGTCGAGCCATACTTCGGTTCCGATATCGCGAAGCGCTGCAATGGTGGGGTGGCGGTCGAAACTTCGGGGCTGAGGCCTGCTGAAACCCTCAAGGGCGATGTCCTTCAGGGCCGGAGTGCACGAGAAAGCGGCATCTTTCATTCGGTCTGGCTCCTTTACACCGGTCGGGCGATACGACCGCGCCGCCCGGCTTGAGTTCGGAGAGCTGCTCAGTAGTCGCGGAATGCACCGGTTCTTACAAGTATCTTCCCCATCGAGGGACTTACTTCCTCCGCCGGCGCTCAGATTGCACCGGTGTGAAGACACGCCAATCGGGGAAGGGTACAGGCACGTTGAAGGCGAACATTTTCACATCTATTACTCTGGTTGGCTGATGAAGGGGTTAAAACGATTGAAGGTTGCCATAGGTTCGGACCACGCAGGGTACAAGCTCAAGCAGCTCCTGGTCGCGCATCTCCGCGAAGCCGGGCATGATGTCGTGGATGTCGGCACCGACTCGGAAGACTCCGTGGACTACCCGGACTTCGTCGGGCCGGTCGCGCACATGACCAGCGAGGGGGAGGTGGACCGCGGAATTGTCGTCTGCTCCACCGGTATCGGGAGCAGCATGGCGGCGAACAAGGTGCGGGGCGTCCGCTGCGCCTTGTGCCATACGGAGTACGAGGCGAAGTACTCCCGCCTTCACAATGACGCGAACGTACTCGCGCTCGGGCAGAACGTCACTGGCCCCGCGCTGGCGCTGGCGATAACCGACATGTGGCTTGCGACCGAGTTCAGCCAGGAGGAGCGTCATGCCCGGCGTATCGGAAAAATCTCAGCCCTGGAAAGTGATAACTGAGGGCCGGCTGTAGTCCGACCCATCAACACGAGAGGAATGTGGAAGTTATGACAGAGCCGAAACTTGACAACGAGCTTGCCGAAAAGGCGGTCAAGACGATTCAGATGCTCTCGGCCGACGCCATCCAGAAGGCCAACTCCGGCCACCCCGGCCTGCCGATGGGCATGGCCGACGTCGCCTTCGTCCTTTGGTCGCGCTACCTCCGCTTCAACCCGGACGACCCGGATTGGCTCAACCGCGACCGGTTCATCCTCTCGGCCGGACACGGCTCGATGCTGCTTTACTCGCTGCTTCATCTGTTCGAGTTCGACCTGCCGATGGAGCAGCTCGAGAGCTTCCGCCAGTGGGGGAGCCTGACTCCCGGCCATCCGGAGGCCGGACTCACTCCCGGCGTGGAAGTCACCACAGGCCCTCTGGGGCAGGGTTTCGGCAATGGGGTGGGGATGGCCATCGCCTCCCAGTTCCTGGCAGCCTACCTCAATGAACCTGACTTCAAGCCGATTGACCACTTCGTGTACGCGATTTGCAGCGACGGAGACATCATGGAGGGGGTGGCCTCGGAGGCGGCGTCGCTGGCGGGGCACCTCGGACTCGGCAACATCATCTACCTGTACGACGATAACCACATTACCATCGAGGGCGAAACCGAGCTGGCCTTCAGCGAGGACGTGGGCCAGAGGTTCGAGGCGTACGGATGGCATGTTCTGAGGGTGGACGGCCACAACCACCAGGACATCTCCGCTGCGATACGGACGGCACAGGCGCAGGTCAGCCGCCCCACCCTGATTATCTGCAGGACGCGCACATCGGCAAGGGCAGCCCGGGCAAACAGGACTCTGCTGACGCCCACGGCGCTCCGCTGGGTGAAGATGAGCTTAAGGCGACCAAGGAGAACCTCGGCTGGCCGCTTGAGCCAAGCTTTCTTGTGCCGGAGGATGTGCGTGAACTGTGTCACAGGCGGGCCGAGCAGCTCCGCAAGGAGTACGCTGAGTGGCAAGCGGCTGTCAAGGAGTACGGAGACAAGCATCCCGACTGGCGCGAGAAGTGGGACGCCTTCTGGGAGAAGCGCTTGCCGGATAACCTCGAGGAGAAGCTGATGGAAGCCCTCTCGAAGAAGGACAACGCAACGCGCAACTCCTCGCAGGCGGCCGCCGAGCTTATCCCGAACCTTATCGGCGGGTCCGCCGACCTTGCACCTTCGACCAAAACGCTCATCAAGAAGGCCGGTTCGTTCGAGAAGGGCTCCTACTCCGGGCGTAACCTCCACTTCGGAATTCGCGAGCAAACGTTCCTGGTCTTCAGCGATTACATGCGCCCGGCCATCCGGCTGGCGGCGATGTCAAAGCTCCATGTTATCTACGTCTTCACGCACGACAGCTTCTTCGTCGGAGAGGACGGTCCCACTCACCAGCCCATCGAGCATGTGGCGGCCCTGCGGACCATCCCCAACATGACGGTCATCCGCCCCGCTGACCCCACCGAGACCGCAGCCGCCTGGGCGGTCGCCCTTCGATGCACCGACGGCCCTGTCGCGCTGATTTTGACCCGCCAGACGCTTCTGCTGCTTGACAGAACCACCCTCGCGCCGGCCGAAGAGGTCGCAAAAGGGGCCTATGTGCTCGCCGATGGGGAGGGTGATTCCCCGGACGTGGTCCTGATAGCCACTGGCTCCGAGGTTCACTTGGCCCTGGGGGTGCGGGAGAAGCTGCAGGCGCAGGGCCGGTCGGTGCGGGTGGTAAGCATGCCGAGCATGGAGCTGTTCGAACGCCAGAGCGGGAAGTACCGCGCCGAGGTGCTTCCTCCCGAGTGCCGAAAGCGCGTGGTAATCGAGGCCGGTGTTCCATTCGGCTGGGAGCGTTACGCGGGCGACGACGGCCTCATAATCGGCATGACCCGCTTCGGCGCCTCTGCGCCGTACAAGGTGCTGGCGGAGAAGTTCGGATTCACGGTGGACAGTGTGCTGCAGAAGGTA
>JALGUK010000446.1 GCA_029820875.1 Candidatus Zipacnadia bacterium | reverse complement strand
GCTGCGGCTCACGTGGTCGCCAACCCCGTGTTCGATGCAGAAAACGAGGGGCGAATCACGCCCGATGCGATTGACTGGGAGGCCACGCTTGCGTATCGGGAGCACTTGTGGTCTTTGGGCCTGGGTGTCGCGGAGGCAATGGACACCGCCCAGCGTGGGAGAGAGCTGAACTGGGACTTAGCTTCAGACCTGCTGGACCTGACCCTCGCGAAGGCCCGTGGGCGGCCCGAGCGCCGCGTGATTGGCGGCGCCGGCGCCGATTCAGTGGCGGACCCGCTCACGTGCAGCCTCAACGACGTGATTGACGCCTACCTCACGCAGGTTCAGTTCATCCAGGAGCGCGGAGGAGAGGCGATACTCTTCCCCACCCCCATTCTGCCCGAGCGTTTCCCGGAGGCCGACCACTATCGTGAGGTCATCGGCACCGTGGCGGAGAATATCAGTGAGCCGGTTTACATTCACTGGCTCGGACGGCAGTTCGACAGCCGAATGGGTCGGTACTGGGGATATGACGACATCCGTCAGGCCGCCACCGAAGTGTTACTTCCACTGATGGCCGAGCACGCGCATAAAATCAAGGGCATCAAGCTTTCTCTGCTGGACCCGCCGTTTGAAGAGTGGCTCCGTCGCCGGCTGATGGCGCAGAGGCAGGTTGTCCTCACCGGTGACGACTTGAACTTCGGCGAGTTGCTCAAGGAGCGGGGGCCGGTTGATGTCTCCGTCTCGACGTGGTCCGCCGGTGGAACGGAGTTCCCCTTGGGCGATTTCAGTCATGCCCTTTTGGGAGTTTTCGACGCTATCGCGCCGGTCGCGGCAAAGGCGCTCCAGCAGCTTGCCAAAGGTGATGTGGACTCTTACGACCGCCTCATGAGACCGGCCGTGGAGCTTTCACGCCACATTTTTGCGACGCCGATGCCGTACTACAAGGTCGGCCTTGTCTTTCTGGCCTATCTCAACGGCCATCAGAACCACTTCCGAATGGTTGGCGGAATTGAGGGGCATCGGAGTCTGCCGCATCTGGTTACGCTCTTTAAGCTTGCAGAGCAGGCGGGTGTGCTCGAAGATGTGCAGGAGGCCTATGAGCGCTTTCGCCCCCTGCTTCGCTTAGGCGGTTGCAACGTATAATCCCCAAGGCTTCAGACCAACGATTTCCGGGGCGTGTCCTCGTTCGGCAGGTGTGCATGATGAGCGACCTGGACCTATCCGTCAATTACTGCGGTCTTACGCTGAAAAACCCGGTGGTGATTGCACCCGCTGGAATTACAGAAACAGCCGACCGTATCAAACGCTGCGAGGATGCCGGCGCGGCGGCTGTCGTCATGAAGAGCTACTCGGATGTCAAAGTGATGCGGGAGTTCCCCACGCCCGCGTTCCGAATTCTCCGCCGCAGGCTGGGCAAGCTCGAAAGCCACACGTTGTATTCGTTCGAGCAGGCCAGCCACTTCGACATCCAGCGGTACGGCGAGGAGCTTGCCCGCGCGGTCGCCAGTTGCGATATCCCTGTCATGGCGAGCCTCTTGTGCACTACCGAAGACGGCTGGACGGAAGCCCTGAGGGTATGCGAGCAAGCGGGGGCGGCTGCAATCGAGGTCAACACATCCTGCCCGCACGGGCCGTACGCGTTGGGCAAGGGTGGAATCGTTCAGGCCGCCGTGGATATCGTGAAATTAGGCCGCTCTGTGACGAGCCTGCCGTTAATCGCAAAGGTCACGCCTCAACTCGATGACCCCCCGCGCGCCGCGGTCGCCCTCGAGGAAGCAGGCGCGTGCGCTGTGGTGATGTTCAACCGGTTCACCGGCCTGGACATTGACCTGGATACCCTCCGTCCGGTCATGCACGGAGGTTATGCCGGGCATGGCGGAGCATGGGCGCTGCAATATGTGCTCCGGTGGCTGACCGCCGCCTACCCCCGATTGCACATTCCGATTGCGGCAAGCGGCGGTGTAGGCTCCGGGGTGGACCTCGCGAAGATGATTCTCGCCGGCGCCACTGTAACCCAGGTCTGTAGTGCAGTGATTATGGAAGGGTACGAGGTTATTGGCCGTTTTCTTGACGAATTGCAGGAGTTCATGGTGCGCAAGCAGTTCCGCAGCATTGAGGACTTCCGGGGCCTGGTTTGCGACCGGATTCTCGGCAACGACGAGATTGACCGGCGGCACCTGCGGGTCGCGAGCATAGATACGGAGCTTTGCACAGCCTGCGGCAAGTGTGAGCAGGT
>JALGUK010000445.1 GCA_029820875.1 Candidatus Zipacnadia bacterium | reverse complement strand
GAGCTCATTGGTAAGGTGACAGGCCAAAGCGGCCTCAGGACGCGGGTTTTCGAGGGCGCCATCGGCTATCATGAGCTTTGCACCGCCCGGGCCCTCCTCCGCCGGCTGGAAAATAAGCTTGACCGTTCCCGGAATCTCGTCTGCCCGTTCGGCAAGAAGCCTCGCGACGCCAAGCAGCATCGCGGTATGGCCGTCATGGCCGCAGGCATGCATGACGCCTTCGACCTGGGACTTGTACGGAACATCGTTCTCCTCGTGGATGGGCAGTGCATCCATATCCGCCCGCAAGAGAAGTGTCTTCCCGCCGCCCAGGCCCAGCAATCCGACTACCCCGGTCTTTCCCACGCCGGTTTGAACCTGGATTCCCAGCTTGCCGAGGCGCTCGGCGACGAGACCGGCGGTCCGCACCTCCTCCAGTCCAAGTTCCGGATGCATGTGAAGATCGCGGCGCGTGGCAATGAGTTCATCGCGAATTTGAACGGCGTCTCGGAACTGAAGCATCGG
Organism: Candidatus Zipacnadia bacterium; assembly: GCA_029820875.1. The sequence continues at coordinate 4,568 of JALGUK010000445.1, read as the reverse complement.
ATTCCCTCCCATGAACATGTGCCGATAAGGGCGAATTATCGTTGCATTGTTTCGCCATCCGGTGCGATATTCCGCCCTTGTGGAGTGGTGATATTGCAATATGTCGAAAAGGGGTTACGGCAGTCGTGGCGAAACGTGAATATGATTTTGTCTGCAATCAATCCTGTTGATACCGACTACTGCATAGGGAGTGGGAAATGCGAGCCATTTTCTTCGCGATCGCAACCGTATTGTTGTGGGGGATGGCACCGCTGTTTGAGAAGGTTGCACTAAAGGGGATTGACGTCGCTCCGGCGGTATGTCTGCGCAGTTTCGCGGTCAGCACCATGCTGCTTGGCTATCTTGCAGCGACACGCGGGTTCGGCAAACTCGCGGGATTCCCGTGGTACGTTTACCTTCTAATCGTCCTCGGAGGCACATGCGGCTCGCTGCTTGGGCAGGTTACGTTCTTTAAGGCGCTCAAGGCCGACCAAGCGAGCCTGGTAGTCCCGTTCGTGGCCACGTTCCCGATGGTGACGACCATCGGGGCGCTTTTGTTTCTCGGCGAGAGTCTCACGGTGCGCAAGGCAGCGGGAATCGTGTGCGCGATTATGGGGGCGTATCTGCTCTCGAGTGTCGGACAGCCGCCGGCGAAGGAACATGCAGTGTCTGGGCCAGCGGCCCAGGCCGACTCGATGGGTAAGTCCGCACAGTTGGGACACGGCGACCTGTTAGATAGAGGAGAATCTTCATGGGAAACCAGCAATTGCAGCACCGACTTCGCGAGTTGATTGCGGAGTGTCCGTCCGCTAACTTGACTGCCATAGGTCCGGAAGGTTGTCCGCGTGGGCGGATGATGGCGGATAGCAATGTAGCCGAAGATTGGACCTTCTGGTACGCGACCTTCACATCATCGCGAAAGTGAATGTGCACAAGGTGACCTTCTGAGGTTTGTTGCAGTATTGCCCATCTTAGCGAGGGAAAGGAGCCGGTCTGATGGTCGAGGAGCCGGAAGTGGACTATTTTTCAAGTGACCTGGTAGTCGAGTTGACGCATATGTTGGACGGAGGCCGGGCTGCGGACGCGAGCGATTTGTGTACGCGGGCGCTGCGGGATGAGGCGGTGGAAAAAGATAACGGTTGGCACGGCTTTTATCTGGTCCATCGCGCCTGGGCAAGGATGGTGCGCGGCATCTACCCGCAGGCAATCCTGGACCTGGAGAAGAGCCTGGAGCTGTTGCCGATGGCCGTGTTCAAACTCTGGCTTGGCGAGGCCCAGTCGCGTGACGGTCGTTACGGAGCGGCGATTGGGACACTCAAGCACCTTCTGAGGGCCGGTGTCCCGGAGCGGCTTGTCCCCTGGGTGTCACTTGAACTCGCAACCGCCCAGAGAGCCTCCGGACAGCTTGGGAATGCTCTCGCGACGGTGGAAAGGTACCGGGATCGCAGCGAACAGTACCACCCGCATCGCCTGCTGCGGTACGAGGTGTTGCTTGAGCTCAACCCCGCTATCTGGGCGAAGGAGGCAGCGAGACGAGCGGGGGCTTCCGAGAGCGGGATAGGGCTGATTGTGGCGGCGAAGGCGCAGCAGGCCCAGGGGAACGTGAGAAGGATTACCTCGATTGGCACGAGACAGCGCCGCTGGCGCATCCGTTCTGGAAGAGGCTCGCCATGGACCGCATGAAATCGAAATGAACCGCCCGATATTCCGCTCCGACGGTGCGCAGGTGCCGCCGTTCTATGCTCTGCCTGACATTGTCCGCGTGAAGCCTGCCCTAACGACCTCGACGCGACAGCCTCACATGTACCAGTGTCCCGGCGATAGTTAACAGCAGCATAATCGTCGCGATGGCGCATCCAAGGCCCATCCTGTCGTTGAAAAAAGCCGAACGATACATGTAAGTCGCGAGGACCTCGCTGCTGTAGTTGGGGCCGCCGTGTGTGATAACCTCGACGATGTCGAAAACCTTCAACGACCCGACCACTACAAGCAGCGCATCCACGGCCAGCACAGGCTTGAGCAGGGGCAATGTCACGTGTCGAAACTGCGCCCAGCGCCCCGCACCGTCAACAGTGGCCGCCTCGTACAGTTCCATCGGGATGGTCTGCACTCCAGCGAGAAGGATCATCATGTGAAAGCCCGTGTAGCGCCAGCATGCGACCGCAATGAGGGAGAAAATAGCGATGTGCGTGTCGCCGGTCCAGCTTCGGGCAAGCCAGTCCAGTCCGACCGCCCGCAGCCCGTGGTTCAACAGGCCGAAGTCGTAATCGTACAGGAGTGACCAGATAAGCCCAACCGCCACGGGCGGCAAGACGTAGGGCGAGAAAAAAATCGAGCGCAAAGCCCGCGAGAGCTTACTCGTACCGGAAAGAGCGACCGCAAGGATTAGCGCGATGGGAATCTGGATGACCAGGGACCCGATAATCCAGAAGATGTTATTGCGAAGGGCAGTCCAGAAGCGGGTATCATGAACGAGGTCCAAGTAGTTCGCCAGCCCGACAAAGACTCGGTGTGCCCCGAGAGCGCTGAAATGGAAGAGGGAGAAGTAGCATGTGCTGAGAATCGGATACAGCACGTACACCAGGAAGAACAACAACGCCGGCAGGACGAACAGATAAGGGCCAATCCCCCGGATTCTGGTCGGTCGCCCTGAGGGAAGCGCTTCCGCCATTGACTTACCCGGCCGTCAGCGCAGCCCGGCCGCGAACTCCTTCTTCACCTTTTGCTGTTGCTCGCGAGTGCGATCCATAACCTCTTGAGGCGTCGCCTTGCCGTCTATCAGCGCCTGGATTTCGTTGAGGAAGACCTCCGCGACGGTCCGCTCCATCATCACATCAGTCCACGGGGTGACCCCGGGCGCCCTTTTCAGCTCCTGGTACACTCTCCACAGCTTCGGGCCAGCGGTATCTTTGGTGATAGCCCCCTTGACCTGGACCAATTCCTGGCAATTCTTTGCAAGTAGTCTCGCCGACTCGAGTGAGGTGAAGTATCTCAGCCAGGTGAGCGCCGCTTCGGGGACCTTCGTTTGCGCCGAGACGGCGTATCCGTCCGAAGCACCCATAAGATAACGCTGATTCCCGCCCCCTCCGGGAACGTCGGTGATATCGGGGAACGGGGAGAAGCGCATTACTTGATTTGGGTATAACCTCCAGAACCAGACCCCGGGAACGTCGGTGATATCGGGGAACGGGAAGAAGCTCCACTTCTCTCCGAAGCCCGGGGGCGCCTCGGAGCCTTCCTCGCCCTCCAGGCGCTTGAAATCCCATGTGCCGGTGTAATACATTGCTGCCTTTTCCATGTAAAACAGAGCGCGTGCGCGGTCGAGGGTCACGCCGTTGGGATGCTCATTGAAGTACCCCTTCCGCGCGAGGTACTGCAGCCGCCCGAGAGCGTCAAGGTAGCCCTTTGACGAGTAATCACCGCCGGTTTCCGGGTCGTAGTCCTTCAGGACTTGTTCCTCTCCCACTTCCTTCTGAAACATAATCGTGGCATAGTGATGTGCCGGCCATTTTAGGTCGTTACCGAGGGCTATCGGAATCAAGCCCTCTCTTTTTGTTGTAGAGCATATACTTGAGCTGCATGAACATCGGAACGCCCCAGTACCGGCCCTTGTATTTGAAGAACTGCAACCCCAGGGGCTCGAATGAATCGCCCCAGCCGTCCTTTTTTAGTTCGTCGGTAAGGTCCATCACTTTCCCGCCGCGAATGAAGTTGCGATGCCATTCCCCGCTCCAGACGAAGAAAACATCCGGCGGGTTGTCTCCGCCGATTGCAGGACGAATTGCTGTCTTGTAGGCATCGGGTTCTACAAGGTTGACCTCGACGTGAATGTTCGGATACTTTTTCTCAAACCGACGAACGATTTCCTCGAGGGTGGACTTGCGTGGTTCAACCGTCCAGATAGTCCAGAAGCGGACCGTAGTTTTTTTCTCGGGTTGCCTTACCACAGGAGTTTGCCCCTGCGAAGGTGGTGAAGGCGCAGGCCTACACGAGAGGCCGACCGACATTACGGCAATCATGACCGCCCCGGCGGCCCACAGGCGTATTCTACCCATTGTAACCAACCTCTGACTCCACTGCATGGCAGTATAGTATTTGTGCGGCTTGCACAGAAGCCTTGCACAGGTCAGTTGCCCTTGTAACGCTTCGGTACGGACCAGAACACGAGCCGGTACCCGTCGGGGTCAATTATGCTCATGTCCCGCCAACCCCACGGCTGGTCGGTAGGCTCAGTGAGCACTGTGACGCCTTGCTCCAACAGATTGACATAATAGGCATCCACATCCTCGACCTCGAACTGGATTGTCGCTCCGACGCACTTGCGGCGATGGATATCTTCCGCCTCTTCAGGGTCATTAGAATCGAGCGCCTCCGGATCAGTGTGAAGCATAATCCGGAAGTCATCCACACTGAGAATCGCAAAGTGCGGTTCCTCGTAATTAATTTGCATACCGATGATATCCGCGTAGAATGCCACCGAAGCTTCGACATCGCGCACGAGCAGTTGTATTGAGTTGAATTTCCTGAGCATTGTCTCCTCACCGCGGACTCACGTGCTCCCCCAACGCCATTTCCTGTAAATTCGCCCC
>JALGUK010000444.1 GCA_029820875.1 Candidatus Zipacnadia bacterium | reverse complement strand
AACTGCTCCCTCCGCTCAAGCCACTGAAGCGCCCCGCTCAGACGCAATGCTTAAGGCGGAGGGCCGCCGCAGGCCCACGGGTTCAGTTCTCTGACTGAGCCTCGTCAGACTCCGGTTCTTCGCTCTTCTGTTCTTCTTTGGCTTCCGCAGTCTCGCCCGCCTGTTCGGCGCGGCCGCAAATGGCATTCAATATCTCCATCAGTGCGACCGCAATGACCAGCAGGAAGCACGTATCGGCGAAACCCAGAAATGCCCCCGGTTTCGGCACGCCGGGCAGGTCCCGCAGGAAGAACCGGGTGACAATAGCCCCCAAGACACTCAGCAGGCCGATTGTGAACACCAGCGACCTTATGTCTTTCATCGGACTCCCCCCTGAACGTTGATGCGCCGCCTGTTTCTAACCACCGTGATGTTCTGCAAGCCGCAAGATCTTTTTTCAACAGGAGGGGCTGACTTCCTTCTTCCCTGCTGAGATTACTCAAATCCGCGGCAATGGAGCGCATGGTGCACTTGTAAGGAGTCTCGTTGGGGCACCGCGTAGCCTGTATCCTGGTCTTTCTCTGACTTGTTAAACCGATGGTCAGCACTCCAATTCGACTTGCGGCGGGTTGATGAAGTCATGGTACTTGCCGGCGACATCACCCGCCTTTGCGTCACCCTCGTGGACATACACGCGGAAGCGGAAGTGGAGAGTATGGCCTTCGGGTAGAGTGTAACTACCGTTCCGGGCCGGATCGCCGGTGAATGCCGCAATGCCCCACTGGTTAGCGGTCATCAGGCCGTAGTCGCGTACATGCCAATAGGTGGGATAGCGGAAGTTGGTCGGGTAGTCGAAGACGGCAATGCCAACATGATGACCCTGGACCATGCCGGAGTAGTCGCACCAGTGCGCACGCTTGCCCCAGGTCTCCGCCTCATTGATTCCCCCGTACGAATTCTCGATTTTCCCGCCCTCGCGGACCTCCATCGGGACCGCCACCCGCACCGACAGCGTCCCGGCTTCCTTGGTGTCGCCGAAGGTTATGTCTCCTTCGGTCGCCGCCCATTTGATGTCGAAGTCGATGCACCTGCAGGAGGCCGGGAGATTGTATATGCGGATACGCGTGGTCTCCTCCATGATTTTCTCGCCGGCGGATGACTCCCAGTTGCTTTGGGCGAGCAACTCGCTGAAAACAGGGCCTGGTTGGGCGATATCGAGCTTCTGGACGACCGTCCTGCCGTGTCCCTCCTCCTCGCTCCAGTTGTCCACGCCGTTGGCGTCGCCCTGTGCAATCCAGATGGAGCGATGATGTACGTGATCGGTCGGCTCGGTTCGGGTCACGGAGACTCCTCCGGGCCCAATGACCGGCAGAAGGTGCGGCCGCGCGACGTCAGGGCCGTAGTGATACGTGGTGACAGGCCCGTCCGCGGCGGTGATTTCCACATTGGAGTCTTGAGTGTGGACGACTTCCATTGGCTTCCCGACCGCCTCGTCGCAGGTGCCTATCCCATAAGTTGCCTCGCCGCCTGCAGGCAGTTGGTCCTGAATCCATGAGACCTCGACCACTCCATCGGCCGTCTGCGACGCCTGACACGGGATAGGTTCACCAGCCCCGCCGTCGGCGCAAAGGCACACGTGTTCGGGCTTGGCTTCTACGGGGCCGAAGAGCGCTTTCGCATCCACCCGGGCCGTTACCGGGCATTGCGTTCGAGCGTGAGGGCCGGCCTTGACGGTAACTTTCACTTGATCGCACGAGCGGATCAAACCGATCGCCTCCATGAAGAGACCTTTTGAGGGGTACATCGCCGATGTCACACAGCCCCAGCTTCACGAGCCGGGGCTGATGTGCATAGAAGACAAATTTGGCGGGGGTGACGGGACTCGAACCCGCGACCCTCGGATCGACAGTCCGATACTCTAGACCAACTGAGCTACACCCCCACAAGCGATTCACAGGGGGCTCCTTCCAGATACGACCCAGTGAATCAGCATTGTTATTGTACCAAAAATTCGGCGGTAATGTCAACTGTTCGAACAGGCCGGCCTGGAGGCCGGCCTGTCGTGTTTTCACGGTGTCGGCTTGACTAAACGGTTAGGCGGCGGTATCGCTGTCAAGGGCCGCCTGAACTTTCCCTGTCTCGAATTCCTTGCGCTTCGAGAAGTTTACAGCCGTGACGATGAGAATGACGAAGACCGTGCCGAGACCGACAATCCAGGGCTGGCCCGCGTAACGCACGATTAT
>JALGUK010000443.1 GCA_029820875.1 Candidatus Zipacnadia bacterium | reverse complement strand
GGTAGGCCGGTCGAGTTGACAGTGCTCGGCGTGATGAAGGGGGATAAGTGGCAGTCTCTGTACGACAAGGGCTTCACGCCCTGGGCTGTTTTGTATCCGAACGCGGGTGTGGATGGCTTCGCAGCTCCACAGGAAGACATAGCGGGGCTGAAAAGCGGCGACTGGAAGGTACGGGCGCAGGTGTTGTTCGAGATTACTGCAGGATTCCGGTTATTGAAGCAGCACTCAAGGACCCCGAGGTTTCAGTCCGTCTCCAGGCGATTAAAGCCCTTGCCGAAAATTGCGGGCCGAATACGCCGGCGAAAGTACTGGAGGCGGTCCGCGAGGAAGGAAGCTTCCAAGTCAAAATGGTCGCCGCAAGTTCACTCGGCGCGATGAAGGAGAAAGCGTTGCCCGCTTTGCTCGAGGGCCTCAAGAGCCGTGCGGAGGCCGTGCGGGAGACTTGCGTCCGCGCCCTTGACACCGGTAACCTACCCGAGTCCGTTGAGCCGCTCATTAGCGTCCTCAGGCCGTGCAGTTGCAAGCCGCTGAGAAGCTTGAGCAGATGGCGGCGACGATGCCCAAAGGCCAGGCCGCAAAGGCGCGCGCCGCGCTGGAAGCCCTCTTCCGCGCATACGGAGACGGCTGCAAGCGGCCGGATGCCGCCTGGGGCTGGCGCCCAGTGGGCAATGCAATCCTCGCCTTCGGGCAGCCGGGGAAGGACTTCCTGGAAGCGATGCGCGCCCAGAAAAAGGACAAGTGGCTGGCCTGGGAGGCCTACCAGGTGCTTTACGTCCCGCAGGGCGCCAGAAGGGCGATTCTGTGCGAGGAGAAGGACGCGGTCGAGACACATGCCAAGTATGCACCGCCATTCCCTGGGAGACGATGAGGGCGAGGTCCGGCCAAATCACCAAAGGAGGAGCGCCATGCTCAGGAACACGTTCGATAAGGGACCCGAAGGGTGGTGCTCGTATGATTACCATTGGAGTATCGTCGCCAAGGGGCACAACATCTTCATTCTGACAACCTGGGAGCGGACAGGCGGCGTCAACGACTCCGGCTACGTCTGGTGCGACGAGACGCGATGGAGCGCCGACACTCCTGAAAGCCCAGTATCTGTGCTCCCGTTCATCACTTACATGCACTGGATGGGGCACGAGCCCCTGGACCTGCGTGAGGCGCAGGTCTCGGTCTACCTCCGAGGCGATGCGCTGGAGCTTCACGGCTCGCAGTGTTACTTCTGGATATTGGGGCCGGGCGGCCGCTGGCACTTGACAAGCCGTCCGCTGAGCATAAGCGAGGGCAAGTGGGCAAGCGAACCCAATATATTCACCCTTGAAAACGACGAGTCCCTGTGGCATCTAAGTTGGGCGATAGACCCCGCGAGGCCGCAAACCATCGGCGAAGCGCTGGCGAACGTACACAGTTACGGCTTTTCGTTGGTCGGATTCGGACAAGAGCCGCGAGGCAAGTTCTCGATGGACGAGTTCACAATACGCCTTGCCGGAGAGTAGGTGTCCGTACAGACATCCAGGGAGGCCGATGCATCGTGATTGCACGAGTCGACGCTTTACTGACCGCCGCTTTTGTGCTTGTCTCCGTCGGCATTTCCGCCGCGACCGAGGTGCCGCAGGACAACAAGCGCCTCGGGACCATCTTCAACAACGACATCAACAACATCCTCTGGGCCAGCTCTGGGAAGGATACCTCGCGGGCGGAGTACCGCTATGCCGTCATGCGCATCCTGGACCTCAAGCCAGGGATTCTCGCCCAGAACGTGGGGTTGCCCGACCCCGTCATTTACCGCAGCCGCGTGGCGACCGGCTGGGAGAAGTACCACAAGGAAGTCACGCTGGTGGTCTGGCCGGACAAAAACCCGGAGGAAGCAGCATGGGAGGCCGATGCCATGCGCGCGCTACTGGCGGCGGGTACAGATCCGCTCCAGATTACGCTCGAGGCGTGCCGAGAGCGCGGCGTGCCGTGCGTGGCCAGCTACAGAATGAACGCTGAGGACTGGTATAGCCATACATGGGAGCTGTCCGACTTCGGGCGCGCGCACCCGGACTGGCGTATCCCCGGTACCGGCTGCCTGGATCCGGCCATCCCGGGCGTGTACAAGCACTATATCGCGATTTTCCGTGAACTCCTGAACAACTACGACGTTGACGGCATTGAGATGGACTTCCGCCGCTGGTACCATATGATTTCCGACCCCCACAAGAACTACCCTATCCTCACCCAGATGGTCCGCGACACCCGCCGGCTACTCGATGCATCGGCGAGGCGCAAGGGCCGCAAGAAGCTGCTGCTGGGCGTACGTGTGGGTCCCATGCTCGAGGGCGAGTTCCGCAAGGAGGACTTCCCAGGCGCTTACTACGGCCCGCCGACAAACGCGTCCTGTCAGGACCTCGGGCTGGATGTGAGGACGTGGATTGCGGAGGACCTCGTGGACTATGTCTGTCCCGCACTGTTTGAACCGCTTGGCCTCCCGCGGACCCGTGAGTTTGCCGACCTGGCGAAGGGCAAGAACGTGGGCATCTATCCGACGCTTTCGCAGGCGCCATGCTGGACGCATGTTCCCCGGCCTACAGACCTTACCGACAACGAGAAGACCCGGCGCGCGCATCTTCGCGAAGTGTGTCTGGAGGCGCTGCAGTGCTACGACGAGGGCGCCGACGGGGTCAGCACCTTCAACTGGTTTCCGCAGCTTTATCCACTGCCCGGCCACACATACCAGGGGTGGGGTCGGAAA
>JALGUK010000442.1 GCA_029820875.1 Candidatus Zipacnadia bacterium | reverse complement strand
CAAGTGGGCGAAGCTCGCTATTGTTACGATGCTGATGGGAGGCGGGGGTGGTGGAGGGGGCAGTGGTAATATCAGGGTTCCCTCCGGAGCGCATTCCACGCCCGGCGGCTCGCCGGAGTTCGGACCGCTGCAGGACTGGCTCTCCCAGCATTGGGTGCTCGTGCTTGCGGGGATAGTGAGCCTCGCGGTCCTCTCGTTATTGTTCGCGCTGTTGTTTACCTACATCTGAAGCGGCAAGGGCGGTCCTATTGGCTGTTCCGGTGGGCAGTTGGGCTTCTGACGATTGTGGGGATGGCATTCTACATCGGACTTGCCGTCGGCATCGGCTATTCGGCCGGCATATTCACTTCTCATAATTCAACCTTGATACCGGGCTTTGTGCTGATGGTGATTCCGGTTGTGCTGTTGGTTGTGCTGCTTGCGCTTGTTGTGGCCCTGTTCATGAGCATGACGACAGATCTGGTACTGCCCGTGATGTACGTGCGCAATGTGGGCATTGTCCAAGGGTGGAAGGTTTTTCTGCCGCTGCTTGAGCGGAACCTGGGTCGGGTGGCCGTCTACATTCTGCTCAAAATCGCTCTTAGTATTGGAGCGGGCATCATCGCGCTCTTCGTGGTAATTGCAGGGCTGCTGGTGCTGGCTATACCGATCGGTTTGATAGGGTTGCTCGTATATGGCCTGGTGAGTGCTTTGGGGTTGGGCTGGAGCTGGTATTGGCTGATAGTGATTATTCCGGTTGGAGTCGTTGTGCTGATTGGCATCGCCTTTTATTTCAACCTCTTGCTGCTTCCGCTGCCGGTTTTCTTCCAGGCATATGCTCTCAAGTTTCTCGGCTTCTTAGACGGGTCGCTTGCAACTCTTCCAGACGTCCCGCCCACGCCGACTGCGATGGGACCGGCTGCCCAGCAGCCACAAGGAGCAGTCTGAGATGAGCAGCGTTCTTATCGCCGTGTTCGGTTTGCTCTTTCTCACAGCAGGCTACAAGCTGTACGGTGCTCTACTCGACAAGAACGTCGTCCAGCCCAAAGATGATGTGGAGACGCCGGCAATCGCACAGCGTGACGACGTGGACTACACGCCGGCGCCCAAGGCGGTTCTGTTCGGCCACCATTTCGCCTCCATCGCAGGCGCAGGCCCGATAATGGGGCCTGTGCTGGGGATCCTTTTCTTCGGCTGGGCAGGCGTATTGGGCTGGCTCTTGCTCGGCAGTGTCTTTGCGGGCGGCGTCCATGACTACCTGGCATTGATGATGTCGGTGCGCAATCGCGGCAATTCTGTGGCGGAGGTTGCGCGGACGGTCGTCGGGCCCAGGGCCAGCGCGGTATTCGCAGCTTTTGTGTGGATTACGCTGTCGCTGGTCGTGTGCGTCTTTGCCGATTCAGCCGCCAAGACGCTCGTCGAACGGCCTGAGATGGTAATCCCTACGCTCACTATCATCGGCGTCGCTCTGCTCTTCGGATGGGCTTTGCGCTCTCAGAGGATAAAGCTGGTGCCCGGCACGATACTGGCCGTCGGTCTCACATTCTTCAGCATCTACGTGGGTCTTCTGCAGCCTATCGCACTCCCGCTTGAGAAGGAAGTCGCTCAAACGGCCTGGTTCTGGATTCTGCTTGTCTATGCGATGATTGCCTCCGTCCTTCCCGTCTGGCTGCTCTTGCAGCCGCGAGACTACCTCTCAAGTTTTCAACTGTGGACCGGCCTGATTCTCGGCTACGCCGGGGTGTTTGCCGCTCACCGCGCTGTGACCGCTCCAGCGTGGATAGGCTTCACGAATCCGAAGGTAGGGCCGATGTGGCCGATGATGTTCATCATCGTCGCATGCGGTGCATTCTCGGGTTTTCATTGCCTCGTCGCCGGCGGAACGAGCTCCAAACAGCTCAACAATGAACGCAACGGTAGAGCAGTCGCATATGGAGGTATGATTACCGAGAGCGCGCTCGCCATCCTGGCCGCTTTGTGCGTAGCAGCGGGTCTGTACTGGAAGGGGACCGAACCGGCCGGCGCGCAAAGCCAGTACGTGCTGCAGGAGATTATGTCCAAGGGAACCAGCGCCTGGGTGATAGCGTTTGCCGACGGCTTCGGCCGTCTACTGGAAGCACTCCCGTTCATGACCATCACCGTCGGCTCGATGCTCGGGATGATTCTGCTTGAGACCTTCATCGTCACTACGCTTGATACGGCCACGCGTCTGGGGAGGTTCGTTGTGCAAGAAGCAACCGCCAAACGCCTGGCAATCCTGCAGAACCGCTGGATAGGGACGCTTGCCGTCATCATCCCTGCGGCGCTCCTGAAGATGAGCGGCAGCTTTACAGATGTGGTGAAGCTCTTCGGCGCCGCCAATCAACTCATCGGAGGGCTGGCGCTTATCGTCATCTCCACGTGGCTGCTGTCAACGCGCAAACCTTCGATATACTCCGTCGCCCCCGCTGTTTTTGTGCTCGCAACGACCATCGGAGCATT
>JALGUK010000441.1 GCA_029820875.1 Candidatus Zipacnadia bacterium | reverse complement strand
GCTGGTTCGTTTATCCGCAGAAATGCAATTATCCTTGTTACTCTTGGGAGCTGGGACATGAGAATTCGGTTTACTGTCATTTCAATTGCTCTTACCCTCCCGTTCATGCTCGCATCCTGCGGTCCGCCGAAAGATGTTCAGGAGGGTGTCGCCGAGACCTTCGCGCAGTTTGATAAGGCTTATGAGGCGCATGATTACAACACACTGATGGTCCTTTTCAAGAAAGGGGCAAACCAACGCGCTGTGGACCAGTTTCGGCGACAGGTGTATGAAGACCTGATGAGGATGGATAAAATCAAGTCCGAGACGACTATCGAAAGCCTGCGCGCGCAGAAGGAAGCCGCATTCGCCGTCACCCGGCAACTGATTACATTCTCCCCTCGCGGCAGCCAGCAAAAACTAAAGGACTTCCGGCGGCGCCAGTTCAACCTTAGCTTGGTGGACGGCCAGTGGCGGCTCGCTAACATGACTCGCGCTCCCAAGCAGCCGCGCAACCTCAAGCTCAAGTCCCACACCGGCGTGTGGGAGGGGAAACCCGGCGGCAAGCCGCCGCAGACCTACCTGGACCTTGAAGAGTGGGGCATCTGTGTCAAGTACGTTTCCGCCATGTACTTCACCAACATCAGTGATAGCGGCGGCGTGGCGCCGCCGTTGGACCTCGTGAAGGGGTTTGAGGGCCGCAAGGCACTTAACTACGAGGGCATCCTGGACAAGTGCCGCCATATTTGGAGTGCCGGTTATGTCCCGGTAATCGGTGGCTTTATACACAACTTCGAGACGCTGGAGGTTGATTGGGTCCGCCTCTTTTTTAAGAAGTTCGCGGAGGACTTGCGGAAGGAAGAAATTAAGCGGGTCATACTGGTGCCATGTTGGGATATCAACGGAGACTGGCCCGAAGGTAACCCCGATGCGACCCGCAATTGCTATATCAAGCCTGAGACATTTAACAAGCAGATGGCCGTATTCATGCGTGGGCGTGCCAAGGGAGGGGCCAAGCAGGTATTGATCGCGCCCGGAGTGGTGCCTCACGAACCGATTACCAACCCGGACGGTGTCTCGGCTACCGAGTACACCGACGGACTCAAGCGCGCTGACATGGTGGCGCTGCGGCTTTTCCCCACCCAGAAGCAGGGGGCACAATGGGCGTTTGATGAAGCCAGTTTCTATCACGACCTGACGGGCAAGCCGGTGATTTTTCTCTCCTACGGTCCCGCGTTCGTGGATAAGACCGGCGACCAGCCCAAGTTCGCCGAGTGGACCGACGACCAGATGGCCACATTCATAAGTGACTCCTATCGGTTGCTTGAAATCTATCCTTTCGTTCAACAGATTAACTGGGTCCCGCAGTACCCGAAGGAATATCCATTCCCTTACCAAGTGCGCTACACGAAGGCATTTGCCGCGTTGGTGGACGGCAGCCAAATAGATGCCGGTAACGAGCCGATTTTCGGACAGTAAAGACGGGGCGGCTGTCGCCGGGCAGTCGGGCAAAAGGAGAGAGCTCCCGAATGCCGCGATACATCAATCGCTGGCCTTACAACAGGGACGAGCCGGAGGCGCCGGATGAGAACAGGTGCCAGTTTGAGTTGCCCGACGGGGCACGGTGCGGCCTGGGCCGGTACCCGGGGACTACGCTGCCCGTTTGCATATTTCACCTGCCGGAGGGTGCAGAGCGCCCCGATAACCTCGTCCTGCGGTTTGCGCTCCAAGAGGCGGCGCAGAACAATGTAAGCCTGTGGGGGGCCAATCTCGAGCAGGCAGACCTGTGGGCCGCGAACTTGCATGGGCTTATGGCGGGGTGTGCTAATCTCCAGAGAGCAACCCTCGTTAGTGCGAACCTCGAGGACTCAAAGCTCGGCGGCGCCAAGATGGCGCGCGCGTCCCTGATTGGAGCCAACCTCCATAATGCGCACCTGAGAGGCACGGGCCTGCAGGAAGCCAAGTTGGGATATGCAAACCTGACCGGCGCCGCGCTGGTAAATGCCGACCTCTCCCGTGCTCGATTGGGCGGCGCCACGCTCGCGCGGGCGTCGCTCCTGAATGCTGTCCTTACCGGCGCGGAACTGCGGGATTCCAACTTCCAGGAGGCCGACCGAACAATGCCAACTTGCGCGGGGCAAATATGGTAAATGTCCACCTCCGGAATGCAAGAATGAGCGGTGCGAACCTCGAGGGCGCTTCCCTTCGAGAAGCCCATATTGACGATGTTCACCTGCGTGATACAAATCTTAAGAACGCGAACCTCCAGGGCGCTAAAATCACCGGTTCGTCCGACCTGAGCCGCTCCGACCTCACAGGCGCCGACCTCGAGGACATCACCATCTCGCCGGAAGCGAAGGTGGACAATGTTACGTGGGGCCCGGACAACATAATCGCGCTCGAGGACCCGGGCCGGAATTATGTAAAGGCCGGCGAGGTCTATCGGCAGATAAAGCGCACCTACGAGGACTCCGGCCAGTACGACAGGGCCGGGGAGTTCTTCTTCAAGGAGATGGAATGCGATCGCAAGGCCGCGCGCCCATGGTCGCGGCAGAGAGTCATGCTCTGGCTCTACCTGCAACTATGTGGATACGGCGAGCGGCCCTGGCGGACGGCACTGGCGGCGGCCGTGGTAATCATAATGTTTGCGATTATCCATGCCTTCTTCGGAATTCACACCACCGAGTCTGCAGGGGTCTATCCGCGCGACGTGACGGTCGTGAATCTCGACTGGCAGTGGCAACTACCGGGCCTTGACGAGCTTGAACAGCTCGGCACGGCCACCTATTTCAGCCTCGTCACATTCACCACTCTCGGATACGGTGACCTGAGGCCCTCTCCCGGCTGGGGGCGGGCGCTTGCGGGCGTCGAAGCGATTCTCGGGACGTTCCTGATGGCGCTGTTTTTGGTGACGTTCACGCGGAAGTTCAGAGGATAGCGCCGTGCCTTTCGGCCCGCAAGGGCCGCCTGTGGATGGTGGCGAAGCACGATGTATGCCTACCGACAGATGACTAAGCCTGAACGCGAGGCAGCCCTTGCCTACCGCCGCTTGGTCGGATTCCCCTTGCATGAACCAC
>JALGUK010000440.1 GCA_029820875.1 Candidatus Zipacnadia bacterium | reverse complement strand
GGTTGCCATCCCAGGCGACAATAGCGTAAAGGCCTATGCATTCAGCGCGATTCGCATAATCGGTCCGAACCGCGAGGGCCTGGACAATGATGTGAACCTGACCGATACGGGCTTTACGCTCGTCGGCATGCCGTCGGGCGATGGGCGTCCTGAGCGCGCAAGCGGGCGCTTCTCCGGCCTCGCAGAGCGGCGAAAAGCCGGCCTCTGAGGACGACGCCCGGGCCATCATGGAGCAAATGATGGACCTCGCGGACCTCCATGAAGCCATCAAGCAGGCCGCCGAGGCAAGCGGAGCCGATGAGTGGACCATTAACCAGTTGGACCTCGTAAAACAGGCCTGGGGACTCGGGCTTGTCACGATCGGGGATGTGGGCGGTACCCAGGCACAAGAAGAAGGCGGACAGACAGGGCAGCTCGGCTCCGGCAGAATCCTTCTCGCCTCGTTGCAGCTTAATCCGACGATGCTGATAGCCCGAAGGGGGAGCCTTTTCGGAGGCTCACCGTACAGACCGCTGAGACCGTTCCGACCTTACGGCAGCGCCACCCCCGCGAACCGAGGCCGTCAACGTCTCGGGCTTTCTCCTCTTCCATCATTCAACCAAGAAGACGCTGGAGCACCTGAGGACGACAAGGACAATGGGTCGGACAAGGACGCGCTCAATAAGGCGAAGAGCGCCATAGACGCCATCAGCACAGGCAAGGACGTGTTTGACGCGGTGACCGACCCGGCAGGCTTCGTCGCGGGGAAAATCGGGTTCGGGATTCAGGACAAAATGATGGGCTCGTACTTCGACTGGCTCTTTGGCACCGCAAGCGAAATCTCGCAGGCACTCGGAGGCGACCCCCCGCGGGACGACTTCAGGACCATCGCCACGCTGGAGAGCATCAGCATGGACGGAAGTTGGGGGGAGGACGTCCCGCCGGCACGCGCAGCAGCACTTGATGCACTGAAGACCGCCCTGGAGGACCTCGTCGCCAAGCTCCGCGCGGGGCAGGTGTCGGTTGACCGCCTCGGCGGCGCTGTCCAGGCCGGCGATGAGGAGTGGACACAGAAGCAGGGGGCTGTCCTCCTGCGCTACAAGCGGGATGCAGGTGCGGCGATGATAGTGGTCGCCGACCGTCTCGACGCGCTTCTTGACGAACTCCAGGCGGAGGGGCTGAACGACATAATCATCACCGCCGATGCGTACCGTGCCTACCAGCAGCGATTGCGCGCGGAGGGCTTTACCGCCGAGGAGATCGCCGCGGCCCATGCGGTCGGGCTGACCGACGAGCAGATACAGGCCGCGCTGCAGGAGCGTCTCGCCGCAGACCCCGACGAGATGGCCGGAAGCCTGATGGAACAGGGCCGAGAGGCGGCATCCGCCATGCGGATACTCGGCCGCAGATGGTCTCGGCTGCCCGATGATGTGCCATTAAACGCGGTCGGGGTATCCATCAGCGGATGATGGAGCACGGTAATCCGACGGACTTTACGGTCAAGCCGGCCTTAAGATGTGCGGCACCAGGTCGTATAATACGCCTGCTTCCTTCGCAAAACGTCGAAGGAAGCAGGTATGTTCTGAGTTTGGACAGCTACGCGATATTTCCCTCCGGCAGGGCGGGCGCCCTCACATCTCCACGCCAGCAAGACGCCCGGGCCATCCATACCCAACAGCAGATTCTTCGCTGCGCTCAGAATGGCAATATGACTGGCTCCAAACCAAATGCTCTTCAACGCTGGTCTGACCGCCGGTTCTTGGTGCGCAGCCCTATCTTCTCAATCGGGATGCGCTTGAACCCGAGGACCCAGGCCGGGGAGTCGTCCCGCAACTGGAAGTTCATCTTTTCGGGGTCGACGAAACATGGGTCCTCGCCCACCAGATTGTCTTGCATCGTGAGGAACGGTCTTGCCGCCTGCTCGATCTCGTCCCACCTCCCCCGGCAGACATTGCGCACGATGACGTTCCCCTTGGGTGCGGCGGGGTCATCGTCGAGGATATTGACAAGCCGCGGGTAGCGGGTACTCCACGGGGGCTGCTTGTAGGGCATCTTCTTCAGGCGCACCGGCAGGGTACCGTCATCCACGACGGCGGGCTTCATCCAGCCGAGTCCGCGCGCGTCCACGTGCACGGCGGGGCTGCAATCCACGAAGATGTTGTTTTCAATGATGTTGTCCCGCCCGCCTCCGATGAACGCCGCCCGGCCCGCCTTGTAGAAGACGTTACCGAAAATTGTTATCCCGCTGGCGGCGTCATCAAGATAGACGGCGTTCGCGCCATACATGCCCGGTCCGCTGATGTCGTGGAAGTAGTTGTAGCGGATGAGGGTCCCGCGCGCGGTCCAGTCACGGCCCATGTAGAAGGCACCAACGTCCCCGGTCTCGTAACACACGTTGTAAATTTCGTTGTACTCGATCAGATGGTCATTCCCGCCCAGAAGAATCGCGTTGTG
>JALGUK010000439.1 GCA_029820875.1 Candidatus Zipacnadia bacterium | reverse complement strand
CGTGTTTTCCGTGCTCGAAAGTCTTTTCTCGATACGCCCGGTACGCTTCAGCGTGACATCACCTCGGGGGAGTTTCGAGGGGGAGGCCTGGGCGGTAATTGTAGGAAACAGCGCCTCGTACGCCTGGCGGCTGAGGCTGTGTCCCTGGGCGAGAATGGACGATGGTCTCTTGGACGTGACTGTCTTCAGGGCTTGCAGCCGTCTGCGGTTTGCGTGTATGATGGTCCAGGCCATTTGGGCGGGCCACGAAACCAGTCCGCACGTGTTGCACTTCGCAACACCTGCCGTCGAGCTTCGAGCTGAGCCGCCGGTTCCGGTGCAGCTTGACGGGGATGTAATCGGCCGGACTCCGGTCTCGATAGAAGTGATGCCGGCAGCGTTACGGCTTATCGTTCCACCATTCGAGGAGACACCAAGAGATGGCCGGCAGTGATACCCCCATCAGCGAGCAACTGCAAACGGCCCGGCTTCGCGTGCAGCGTCTGGAGGGGCTGCTGGATGTCGGCATGGAAATCGCCTCGGAGCTGGACCTGGACCGTCTTCTCGAGAAAATCATGAGCTGTGTCACAAGTGTGATGAACGCCGAGCGCAGCTCGCTGTTCATCCTCGAGCCGGATACCAGCGAGCTGTGGTCCAAGATTGCTCAAGGGGCCGAAGAGATTCGATTCCCGGTCGGCACAGGCATTGCGGGTACCGTGGCCCAGACCGGTGAAACCGTCAATATCGCCGATGCGTATTCCGATCCGCGCTTCAACCCGGAATTCGACCGCAAAAGCGGTTTCCGTACGCGCTCGATATTGTGCATGCCCATGCGGAATCGGATGGGCGAAATCATCGGCGTGGTGCAGGTGCTGAACAAGCGCGACGGCGCCTTCACCGAGGATGACGAGAAGTTGCTCGCCGCCCTGGCCGCCCAGGCAGCGGTCGCATGGGACAATGCACAGCTCTACGAGGAACAAAGGCGCGCATTTGATGCGGTCGTCACGGGTCTCAACGCCGCCATGGCTGCACGCGACCGCCAGTCGGGCGACCACACCCAAAGGGTGCTTGCCTACGCACGCGAGATGGCGAAGGAATATACGCCCGTGGACGCCGACTCGGAGGCGTTTCGATACGCGGTGCTGCTGCACGATCTGGGGAAGATTGGTGTCCCGGATGAAATTCTGACGAAGCAGGAGCCGCTTACCAAGCTTGAGGAAGAGGAACTGGCGCTTCACGCCCTCAAGACCAAGATTCTACTTGAGCGGATGCACTTTGCAGGCCCAATGGCTGAGCTTCCCAATATAGCCTGTCACAACCACGAGCGCTGGGACGGCGGCGGCTACCCCGACGGGCTGCGAGACGGAGAGATTCCCCCGGAGGCGCGGCTGATAGCCGTCGCCGATGCCCTGGACGTCCTCACCACGGGCCGCTTCGGGGAGCCGGCAAGGAGTTTCGAGGAGGCCGCGCGTATTATCGCCGCCGAGTCCGGCTCAGCATATGATCCCGAGATAGTCAACGTGATGCTGAAGGTCCTTCCGCGGCTTCCACAGGTCCGCCGGCAAGTGGAGGAGCGGCTTGAGAGGGACAAACTGGTCTTCGATTGACGAGGGAATCCATGAAGGGGTCACCTGACAAGAAGAACCTGGATGAGAGCTTGGAGGCTCTCCAGAGAAGAATCGCAAAGCTTGAGGCTTTGGTGGAGATAGGGGCGGAGCTGTCCTCCGAGTTGAACCTGGACCGCCTGCTTGACCTGATAATGGACCGCACCACGAGGGTGCTTGACGCCGAGCGCAGTTCCCTTTACCTGGTGGACTTCAAGAAGCAGCAAATGTGGACTAAAATCGCGCAGGGCACGCAGCAGATCCGGATGCCTCTTGGCACGGGAATCGCCGGTCAGGTCGCGATGACCGGCAAGCCGGCCAACGTAGCGGATGCCTATAAGGACCCGCACTTCAACCCGGAGTTCGATCGCAAAAGCGGCTTCCGCACCCGTTCGGTGCTTGCAGTGCCCATGCGGACGCGCCGGGGGGAAATAATCGGGGTCACCCAAGCCCTGAACAAGCGCGGCGGGACCTTCACGCGCGAGGACGAGGAGCTTCTGACTGCGCTTTCCGGCCAGGCAGCCGTCGCGATTGAAATTGCCCGGCAATACGAGGAGCGCAAGAGGCAATTCGAGACATTCGTCCGTGGGCTGGGTATCGCCATTGACGCCCGTGACCACCTGACCTCCGGCCACACCACCCGTGTCACACATTACTCGGTCATTCTCGCGCAGGAGATGGGCCT
>JALGUK010000438.1 GCA_029820875.1 Candidatus Zipacnadia bacterium | reverse complement strand
ACCAGGTTGGGCATGGTGCACGAGAAGCGGAAGACGCCGCTTTGGCCGGGCTGAATCTCATACGGGTCAAGATGTACCTCCACGCCGATGTCAATGTAAGTCGAGGGCGCGATTTCCGACACCAGGTTGCCGTTGACGCTCGCGCTCATGTTGCTGATGTCGTAGCCCTTGTGAGGCAGTCCGACATCCACTACGTCTATTGGATGTGCTCCCTCGTTGCAGTGGAACTTGATGGTGTACTCAAGGTCCACGGAGGCGTCCCGATTCGGGGTGACCTCAAGCATCATCTCCGGCACGGAGAAGGAGTAGTTCTGCGCGAGAGCCGCCGTGGAGCAGCAAGTAAGCGCGACGAGCAAAAGCAGCAGCCATCGGGGTCTCATTTGCTCTCACCACCCTCGATGTCATCGCTCCAGCCGCGCGGGTCCTTGGGACAATCGGCCGCACATATCGCCAGTCCCGGGCACTCGGAGCACCGTGTGGGCTGGGCGAGAGCACCGTGTGGGCTGGGCGAGACGCTCGCGGTATCGTTTCAGTACATCGCTGTGCCAGATGGACTCCCACGGGTCGGCCAGGATATTGCCGGCTGGCTTCCTCGGTCCGCGGGCGGCGAAGACGCTGCCGTCCTTTTCCACCCGAATCGCACCGTCGCCATCGGTGCGCGGGCCGGCTTTCACCTGCTCGGCCAGGGGCCTGGAGTCGTCAAACCGCACCGGCGGGAGCCACAGGTACCGTGCATTCGCCCGCTCGGATGCCTCGATTAAGTTCGTCGCGACCTGGGGCAGCGTTTTGGCCGCGAGCGCCCCGGCCTTTTGTGCGGTTTCGTCATCGTCCAGGCAGACGACGGCGAAAAAGGAGATATTGGAAACGTCCTGGTCATGTAGCGTGGCGAGCATCTCGTCGAGCTGGTCAATGTTGTGTTCAATCAACGGCACTTGCGCCACGCGGCATACCTCAACCTCCCGGCAACGCTGGAAAAGCGCAAATGCCTTGTCGTGGTCGCCTTCTGCAACTAAATCATCATGCTGTTGTGCAGATGAGGAGGTGTAAAGCAGGTCCAGGTGGTCCAACCCTGCCTGGGCCGCTGCGTCAACGACATCTTCCGGCAGCCAACTCGCTACCGAGCGAACGCCTGCAATCATCCCGATGTCCTCTGCGACCTCCACCAGGCGCGGGATGTCACCTATCTGCGAGTCCGGCTGGATTATAATGGTAGAATGTGGGACTCCCGCATCCCACAGGCGGCGAAGGACATCGCTGGTCGCGTCCAACTCCCCGGGCACAACACACGCCCGCAGCGGAGCCCAAAGGGAGCGTGTCCGGTCTGAGACCAGCGGATCGTCAAGGTCGGTTATCGGATAGTTGTCTCCCGGCTCAGACAACTGCGCAATCAAATCGCGGACGCGTGCCACATCCGCCTGGATTTGCTCGGCGGTTGCGTCGGGGAAGGCGGAGAGAACCTCGCGGATTATGTCCTCGTCCGTTCGGTCCTGCAGGATTGCACGGGCGATGTGTACCCCGCTCGGGGAGAGCTGGGCGGCCTCGGACGCATTGGCCAGAAGAAGCCCGAAGCCGTCGGGGTCGACACGTAGATGGAACCGGGTCGGCCACTCGCCGATAAGCCTCTGGTAGCTGTAAATTCCCGGCTTAATGCTTGCCGGTGACGGCTTGGGTCGCGGCCATAGGAAGTCCAGCACTTTGTCGCGGAGACTGCGCTGGCTCACGTGCTCTTCACCTCCGAGGACGTTGCTGCCCGCTCAAGAGGGCAACCGCCGCCGCATACCGATAGTTGCTCGCAGTTCCAGCATTTCTCAGGGAGGCCCGACTCGGCCGGCTTCTCGCGCCGGTCGCGTAGCATCCGGAACAGGTCGCTTTCCCAGATGCTCTCCCACGGGTCGGCCAGGAGATTGCCCACCGGTTGGTAGTAAGACTGGCAGGGCAGCACGTCCCCATTGGGCTCGATGCAGATGGAGTACTCTCCCGCGTTGCAACACTTCGGGTCCAGCCCCAGCTCCACCGGTGACAGGCGGCAGTATTGGGTGGGGGTGTACCACAGAAAACGCATCCCGTGCAGGTCCGCCCGGTCTTTGACTCTGAGAAGAATCGGGCGAAGCTCAGCCTCGGTGAGCGCACCCGGAAAGCGGGTGCCGCAGCCGGAGTGAATCATGCCGTTCATCGCAAACGTGCGCAGCCCCAGGTCGCAGAGGAAGTCGACGAGCTGTACCGCCTCCGCCGCGTTCTGGCGGACCAAGGTGGTGTTGGTTATCGTGTAAAGACCAACGTCCAGCGCCTGCCGAATGCCTTCTATCGTCTCGTCGAATGCGTCCGCGTTGACTATCTGGTTGTGAACGTCGGGGCGATGGGAGTTGATGGTCACCTGGACGTGGTCGAGGCCGGCCGCCTTCAGTTGTGCGGTGAATGCCGGCTCGGCCAGGCGGCGCCCGTTGGTGTTGACGCCGGTGACTTGCCCGAGGCTTTCCGCGTACTCGATAAGTTCCACCAGGTGCGGATGCAGCGTCGGCTCACCGCCCGTAAAGATGATGTGGGGGACGCCGATATCCCGCAGCTTGCGCAAGACCAGCCGCCACTTGTCCGCTGGCAGTGACGGCATTGTCTTGCGCCCGGGTTCGTTGTAGCAGTGTGCACAGCGGTTGTTGCAGGCGTAGTGGAGGGCGAGGTCCGCCTTGTAAGGAGCCTGGGCCCGGACGGAAAACACCGGCAGAGCCTCGGCGCTTATCTCGCAGGTGGGGCATCCCTCGGACGG